>JBAURA010000580.1:0-11188 GCA_049580985.1 Chloroflexia bacterium | reverse complement strand
CTCCCCAGGCTACCGGCAGGTATTTCGCCTGAGGGCGCTACTGCGTTGCTTTTGCTTGGCGCTTTCATTATCGCCGCGAACGCCAGGCCAGCCAGCAGGGTCAGGACGCCACCTGCCAGGAAGACGTTGCGCACTCCCACTACCTCGGCCAGGGTGCCCGCCACCCCCATCGACACTAGCTGGGAGATAGAGATCACCGAGTTGAGGGCCGAGCCTACTCGCCCGCGCATCTTATTATCCACGCTGGTCTGCATAATGGTGGCGACGCCTGCCTGTATGGGCGTTATCAGCAAGCCCGCACCGAAGATGATAATGCCGAGCACTATCAGGTTGTTCGCCAGGGCGATAGAGCCTATCACCAGGCCCAACATGCTGAGTGCGCCGCTCACGATGCTGGTAGGCTTGAGCCGCGCCGCCAGCACTGCTACCAGGCCGCCACTCAGGACCATGGCAGCGGTCTGCACCAGCTCGATCAGGCCGAACCAGGTGGCCGGCAGCTTCATATCGTTGATGATCAGGGGCACCATCAGTACGTTCACCGCGCCCAGGCCGAGCATAGTCACCGCCATGCCGACCAGGGTGCCGACCAGCGTGCGTGATTGCGCGATGATCTTCATGCCGTCGCCTAGCTGCCCAAACACCGCTCGCATATCTCCCTTTGCGCCCGGCTCCGCCACGTGCCTGGGGGTCTTGATGCGCCAGATCAGGAGGGCCGACGCGAAGAAAGTGAGCGAGTCGATCACGAACGGCACCCACATCTCGTTGGACAGCCCGATCAGCAGCCCCGCCGAGGCGGTGCCCAGCAGCCCGAAGATGACGCGGCTGGCCTGCGAGATCGAGTTGGCCGAGAGTAGCGCCTGCTGGGGCACGATGTTGGGGATGAGCGCGCTGCGGGCGGGAGTAAAGAGCGTGCCGACCATGGCCTGTAGAAACCCGAGCACGTACATCAGCCAGAGGTAATCGGCTGTGCCGAGGAGGGCTACCCCCACGAAGCCTAGCACCAACACGCCGCGCACTATATCGGACACCACCATTATACGCTTCCGGTCGAGGCGGTCAACGTACACGCCCGCCACCAGGCCGACGGTGACGTGCGGAACGAGCAGCACGATGAACATGGTAGCGATGGCCGCCGCCGAACCGGTGATCTGGTTGACCAGGATCAGCAGCGCCAGCATGGTCAGGCTGTCGCCGAAATCGGACACGATCTGGCCGAGCCACAGGAACCTGTAGTTGCGGTTGCGCAACAGCTCTTTGAGGCCGGCGGGCTTCTCTGTTTCCACGGATTGTGCGGTTTGTGCGTTCATCTTGTTCTCCTGTAACCCCTAGTAGGGTGCAAACTACCAGCCCCGGCGCAAAGCGCACCGGGAAACCTCTTCCAAACTGCCTATTTCTTTGTCCTCTTGAATGTCTGTGTGGGGGCGGTATTGCCTAATCGATATCGATAGTCGTGCTGTTGTTCGGCATATCATAAGGGAAAGGGAACAACGCAACTGTGAAGCCGTAGGTTGTCAGCGTCTCGCTTTGCTGCTCTTTGTCGGTACTGTCACTCATGCAATTGAATTCTTTGGTCAGAGCCAGGAGACGCTCTTGAAACTCGCCAAGCTGCTCAGGAGCCAGCTTGGTGATCGACCGGAAGATCATCCCGTTGCGCTTGACCGGATCCTGCTCGGAGGGTTTCATCAAGCCTTGCTCGATGGCCTGGCGCACGTCGTCGCGGGTAGCATCGAATATCAGCTTGAGCATCGAAGCTACGGGACCGCCCTCCTCGTCCGCGTTGAGCGCGAATAGGGATTTATCTACGTTGAAGCTGTAAGCACGAGTGCGGTACTGCTTCTCTATGATCCCCGACACAATCCTCTGGCTGACTACCTTGAGCAGACCGTGTTCTTCCAGCAGGTTGACATGGTAATATAGCTTGGTGGGCGTGGACCCCAGCCTGTTCGCCAGTTCCTTCACGGTCCGAGACTTCTCGACCAGCAGTTCCAGTATGCGGAGGCGTATCGGATCGGAGACCACCTTGAGAGTTTCGAGGCTGGTAACCATGTATTCCTTATCAGGCTCGAACACGTCTTCAAATGTTTGTACTTCGTCGGACATTGTAACTCCATTCGCCATTCTAAATATCTTGAATGGTTTATATCCTATAAATTACCGCTTGTCAAGGGGTTTAGCGAAAATTGCTCGAAATTGCTTACAATAGCCCATGCTGCGCAAGGTAGTAGTCGTTTTCAAGACCCATTTCGACCTCGGCTTCACGGGCCTCCCCGGCGAGGTAATGCGAACCTATACCGGCCCGATGTTCGAGGCGGTGCGCAAGACGATGGAGGCCACGGCGAACGAGCCTCCTAACCTGCGCTATTGTTGGACGCTGCCTGCCTGGCCTCTCCGCTTTCTCCTGCACGATCCCTCCGTGCCCGTAGAGACGAGGCAGGAGGCGCGCGGGCTGGTGCGGGAAGGTCGTCTCCACTGGCACGCCTGGCCTTTCACCACACACACGGCTTTTTGCGGGCTAGAGGACCTGGTGCGCGGGCTGCACATCTCGCGCGCGTTGTCAGAGGAGTTCGGGCGCTGGCCCACGGGCGCTAAGCAGACCGACGTGCCCGGCCATACGTGGATCCTGCCCACGCTGCTGGCAAAGGCGGGCGTGAAGTTCCTCCACCTGGGGTGCAACTCCGGCAGTCACCCGCCCCACGTCCCTCCCTTCTTCTGGTGGGAGGGGCCGGACGGCTCGCGGCTGCTCACTTTCTACTCGCCGGGGGGCTATGGCACCTCCCTCCTGCCGCCCGACGACTGGCCCTACGACACCTGGCTGTCGCTACAGCAAACGGTGGACAACCACGGGCCGCACACGCCCGAAGAACTGCGTCGCATCCGCCGTACCATCGAGGAGGGCGCCCCTGGAGTCGAGATACTGTTCGGGCAGCTAGGCGACTTCTCCGATTCGTTGCTTGAGCAGCCCGAGCAGTTGGCGGGCCTACCCGTGGTGCCGTACGATCTCGCGGACACGTGGATACACGGGATCGGCACGATGCCGCGCGAGGTGGCACGGGCGCGGGAGTTGCGGGCGAAGTTGCTTGCGTTGGAGTGCGCGTCGTCAGCCTATGATTGGCCCGGCGTAACTGCAACCGATAAGGCGGCGGATTTCCCTCTTGCCCGCAAGGTCGCGCCGCTCATCGACGCGGCCTACGAGCAATTGCTCCTGTTTGGCGAGCACACCTGGGGGTTAGATGTGAAGTCCACCATCAAGCGCGTTTACGGAGACGACTTCGCTCAGGCCCGGCAAACAGAGCCTTATACTCGCCTGGAACAATCGTGGGTAGCAAAGGCCGCATACTTAGAGCGGGCAGAAGGGCTGTGCGTGCGGGCGAGTGGCATTGTACAGCAAGCCAGGCAAGCCGAGCCTCGTGAAGAGACTATAGATGAGCTACGATCCAATGCCGAAAAAGAGTGGGCGGAGATACTAGCACAACGAACGCCGCTCGAGGACACCACGCCCGACACCGTCCTCGAAGACAATTGGTTCCGATTAGAAGTGGACCCCTCCGCAGGCGGCATAATCTCCTTGCTGGACAAGCAGAGCGGCCATGAGTGGGTAGATCGCTCCACGCGCGAGCCTTTTGGCGGCTATCGTTACGATCTCTACTCAATTAACGACATAGCCGAATTCATGCGCTCCTATGGCACGTTCTTTCAAGACTGGTTTGTGCAGGACTTCGGCAAACAGGGCTACCCGGAAGATTCACGCCATGTCACCGCTTATGCATGCAACTTCAAGCTGGAGAAAGTGCGCGATGTTAGCGGTAGCATTTTACGGCTTGCTGCTGGGCATCTACAGTCCGAAGGCACATCTGACACAGAATTGCCGCAACAGACTGTTTCACTTGACATAAGAACGGGATCATATCGTGGCTTACCCTATATCGAGCTTGACTACCGGGTGGAGGGCAAGGAGGCAACGCCACTAGCGGAAAGCACGGTAATACCGTTCCCGCTCAACCTGCGAAGACCTACCTTTCGCATGAGGCAGACAGGCTCGGTGATAGACCCCGCTCGTGATATAGTGGAGGGTGGCAACAGGAACCTGTGGTGCGCCGATTGGACCTATGCGACAGACGATAGGGTTGGCCTCAGTCTCTTTGCTGTGGACATGCCGCTCATATCGGTCGGGAGCACGGGTATCTATCGCTTCGAGCCAAAGCGCGTGCCCAGAGAGCCTGTAATCTACGCCCATCTATCGAACACGCAATGGGGCACTAACTTCCCGCAGTGGTTGGAGGGTGGTTTCCGGTGGCGCGTGAGGCTATCCCCCGATATGCATGGGTGGCAATGGGGCGGCATGCATAACACGTCAAGGGCCATGGAAATGGAACCCCTTGTCGAACAACGTTGGGATGTATTGTTCAGCATACAATATGCTGAATTACTGTCGGTACGCCCCAGGCACGACGGCTCAGGCTTGATAGTGCGGGTATCGGAGCAACGTGGTCGGCACCAAACGGCCTGGTTACAGCCTCATTCTCATGCTCCCGTATCCGCCATCTGGCGTTGCGACCTGATGGAACGCCCCATAGAACAACTTGCCTTGACGCGCGAATCTCAAGAGATGGGCGGCGGGTTAGATGTCGCGCTACCCCTAAAGCCCTACGCTATCGAAACCCTCCTGATA
This sequence comes from Chloroflexia bacterium, assembly GCA_049580985.1. Classification (GTDB taxonomy): domain Bacteria; phylum Chloroflexota; class Chloroflexia; order QHBQ01; family JADMIH01; genus JADMIH01. Next base: position 6,519 of record JBAURA010000580.1, on the reverse strand, counting down.
GAATTCGAGCGATAAGTAATACGCAATACGCAATACGCAATACGAACTATGAAAATCACCCTTATGGCCGCCCTTACCCTGGACGGCAAGATAGCCCGCAACGAGCACCACTACGTCGATTGGTCGTCGAAGGAGGACAAGCGCCTCTTCTTCGGGACCACCAAGCGCGCGGGGGTGCTGATATTAGGGCACAACACTTATAAGACTTTCCCATCCCCCCTTCCCGGCAGGCTGCACATAGTGCTAACGACCGACACGAGCAACAAGACGGATGTGCCCGGACACGTGGAGTACACCAGCGCCTCGCCCGAAGAGATCGTCGCGGGCCTGGAAGCGCGCGGTTACGCAGAGGCTATATTGGCGGGGGGCGCGCAGGTAAACGCCCTATTCCTGAAGGCGGGGCTGGTGGACGAGCTATCTTTGACGATAGAGCCGGTGGTGTTCGGCTCCGGCATCGACCTCTTCCGGGGGGCTGAGTTCGATGTGCGCTGGCGGCTGGCGCACATGGAGAGGCTGAACGAGCAGGGGAGCCTGCTGCTGAGGTACAGCAAGATTGTAGGAGCGGGTTAAGGCGCTTCAAGCTCCCCCGAAAGCCAGCTACGTTGAGCAGGCTGGAGGACGGCCGGGGGTACTAGCTCGCGCACCCGTTCCTCGGCCGGCACCGACCAGGACCACTCAAACTGGCCTGGGCCTCCTCCCCAGGCGTATCTCAGCTCTACCTCATGCGGCCCGGCGGGCAGGTTCACAGACCCATATGTGAACCCGGGTCCAGGGTTCGTCGGCGGCTGTATGACTATCTCCCCATCTATGAACAGCGAGGCGGGGGTGCTCGACCATATATCGAAGCTGTACTCTCCGTTCACCGGGGCCTGGAGGGTGCCGCGCCAGCGTGCGACGATGTGAGACCCGCCGAACAAGGCGCTTGTATCGCGGAAGCCGATGAACGGTTGGCTGTAGCGCGCATACGGTAGCTGTCCGCCGAAGAAGTCCTGGTCGCCTGTGGCAGTCAGCACGCTCAGATCCACCAGCGGCCCCACCTCGGCGGTCAGGCCCCCCGTCGGGCCGTTGTAGAGGAAGCGCGCATCGATAGGCACCTGTGACGCCGCCGTGCCGTCCTGGTTGATCCTCTCGCCCGACCAGACCAGGTGCACCGTGCTGTCGCTGTTTTGCAGGACGCCGCTGAGTCGTATATGGTGCACGCCTGCCGCCAACACCACGCTGACCTCGCTCTCAGTCTTGCCACCCTCATCCGCATCAGACGCGCTCCTGGATACGAGGGGCCTCCCGTCAATCTCGAGAGTGTTGGAGGCGGTGCCGGAGAGCGTGAAAGTGTAGGGGCCGTAAGCCGGCGCGACCAGCCCGCCCTCCCAGGAGGCGTTCAGCGGATAGGCCATGCCGAGCGGGGGCGACCAGGCAGCGCCACTGCCCTCCAGAGTGCCCAGCCCCGGCTGGTAACGGCTGACGGCCCCTCTACCGCTTGCCGATGTATAGGTAGCCAGTACAGTGTGGAAGTCGGCCATCTGCTCGCGCGTCAGCTTGTACATGGTGAAGCGCTGCCTGCCGTCCACGGTGGTGATAACTTCCTCGGTGCCTCCCGGGTAATACTCCTTAGCCAGCCGCAGATAGCCGCCCGCGCTGTTGTAGACCAGGAAGGCCACCCCCTTGCCGTTGTTATCCGTGAGAGGGAAGACGTCGGCGGGGGTGCGCACGTCGGTGCCTTCTACGCCCCTGGCGATGAATCTCGTGGAGATGTAATTGAACCCGAACACCGAGATGGGATCTACGGCGCCTGCTACATACGCCTTGTAATCGTCGCCTAAGGCACGTATGGCGCGCGCCTGGGCGTCGGACTCGCAGGCTTCTATGTGCCAGTATGGCGGGCAGGTCGTGGGGAAATACCCGAAGTACTCGCGCACCGACTCGGTGCTCACGAAGAGGAGCAGACATGCCAGCGGTAGCGCCGACCAGCGTTTAGCGAACCGGAGACTGAGGGGCCACGAGGCCCCCGCGATGCGGTCGAGCAGGGCCGCCGGAAAGAGCATCACCGCAGACCAGGCACAGATCAGGCGCAGGGCGTTGGGGGTGGTGTCGGTGAGGGCCACGCTCAGGATCCCCACCCAGAACCACATGCTGATGATGGCGAAGCGCGGGTCCCAGATCTTCCAGAGAGCGTAAGCCAGCCCCAGGATCACCAGCACCGCCAGCAGGGGTGATAGCATCGAGCCGTTATGCTCGCCGATCTTGTAGAAGTACCCGGTGTCGCCCCTGCGGTAAAGCGCCTCGGTCGTCTTCTGCATCTGTCTGTAGCCGGCCTGGACCCACGGCAACGGGTTCGATAGGACGCTCTCGTACAGGGGTCGAACGGCCCATGCCGGGTCGTACTGTAGGCCCTGGGCCACAAATGTGTTGAATTGTTGATGCGGCGAGAAGATGAAGGTCTCGTTCGACCGGCGGGTAAAGGCCTGCCAGTTGTCTTGTATGGAGAAGATCAGATAAGGCAAGAAGGCCAGCGCGAAAGCCGCCCCCAGCAGCACGAAGCCCAACAGGTACCGTTTCAAGAAAGCCATGCGCCAGCGCACCAGGCAATACAGCCCTATCATCCCGAGGAGCGGTACGATCAGCTTACCTGCCGGGTAGAAGTACATACTGAGCGACCACAATATGCCCGATAGTACCCAGTCGCTCCAGCGGCCATAGCGCAACGCCATGAAGAAGTAGAAGAACCCTGCCGCCCATAGAGCGCCGGTGCCCGCCGTCACGTTAGCCACGCGGCTGAACTCCAGGGCGAGGGGCGTCACAGCCAGCAGGGAGCCGGCGATCAACCCGGCTCGCGGCCCCCACAGCAGCCTGGCGAGGCGGTAGACGTACCACAGCATGAGCATGCCGCCGATCACCGAGAAGATCCGCACGCCCACTATGCCATCGCCAAACAGGCGAAAGAGCGCGGCCCATACGTAGAAAGGGAGGTTAGGGATGTCCCACCACCCGGTGCCGAAGATAAGTACGGGGCTACCGTCAAAGATGGCGCGGGCGGCCAGGCCCTGCTCGCCCTCGTCGCCGAAGAAAGCCGGCAGGCCATCGAGGTTGTAGATGCGGAGCGCCAGGGCCGTTACCAGCATGATCCCGGCCAGGAGGACCTCCCACCGGAGCGGTATGCTCGGCACGCCACGCGCGAAGAAATCGGCGCGGTAACCGGCCAGTGGGCTTTCATCCTGGGTCCAGCCTCGCTGCCCGGCGAACGTCAGTACAAGAGCGAGCAGGGCGAGCGCCCACAACCACCCACCGGATGGGTAGCCTATCCCACTCACTAGCACCTGGATAGCGCCCACGGTAAGCACTAACGTAAGCAGCAGCCCCGCGACCGTGAATCGCCACCCCAGGCGCTCGCGAACATCCTGCCACCTGGCCCACGGCCCCTTCCGTGGCTTGACCTCGGCTGGCCCGGCCACTTCAGTACGCGCCGTCAGGCGCGTGGCCGCCTTGCCTATCGCTGCCTGGTACAAGGGGCGGCTCTTCGTCAGGCCTCGTAGATAGCTGACGGTCTGGTGCCAGGCTATGCGGCTGGGTTGGGAGGTCAGCGTAGCCGTGGTGGCGCGCGCAGGGAGCGGCTTCATCTCTTCGATGAGATGGCCGTTCTGGGTAATTACAGCGTCGGTTGAGCCGTTACCCGCTGGATGCTCGTCGTGAGAGTCGAGACTCGCGATGGGAAGTTGGCCGTCGGGTGGCGGCGGTCCTGCCAGGGCGGTTTCGCCAACTGACTCTTGAGACTTGCGCCTGAAACGAGCGAAGGAGGGGTATAAAAGCGAGAGGACCAGCACGACGCCCGCGGCCAGGTAGTAGCGCATGGCGCTCGCATCGTCTCTCTGTACGAGGATGGCCTGCTGCCCCAGGTAAGCCAGCGCTATAGCGGCGATGCCACCGAAGAACCCGCGAGCACGCCACAGCCTCTTGATCAGCGACCCGGATTCGGAAATGCCTTCGGTGGATCTATCGGTTTCTATTGTAGACATCCGGGCCTGCTCTACCGGCATTAATTCGGTGTACTCTTTCTGACGTGCTTGTGCATGACGCGAGCATATCGTGTGGCCTTAAGTCTACCACAATCCGCCAACCGGATGGGCGGATGGCGTAGCGGGGATACCTGTGTAACGATTGCTTGCTATCGCCTGTAGAAATGTGCTATGATCCGGTGCGCGTTTAGACGCTGCCTTGTACGTGATCTCAATATGGCAATGGCGTCTCACCATAGAATTGGAGGCATAGTGTCAAGCTCCCAGGTATCCCATCCTGAACAAGCCGATCACAGGGTCGATAGCGCACCCGCCAATGGTGCTCACGACACGCATGGTGCGGATGATGCGCACGAGGCGCACGGTAGCCGAGGCACGCGCGGCCACGGCCTGCTAGAGCCGTTCCTGGCGCGCCAGCGTGCCAGGCAGGCTAACAGGCGCATACCGGCCAGGCTGCGCAAGGGCCGCATCCTCGACATCGGGTGTGGGTCGTTCCCCTACTTCCTGTCGCACACTTATTTCGCCGAGAAGTTCGCGATTGACCAGCTAGCGCCCGCCACCACACCGCCCGACATCCTGTGGACCACGCTCAACCTGAACGCCGAGCCGCAGCTACCCTTCGAGGACGGCTACTTCGACGCCATCACGATGCTGGCCGTGGTGGAGCACCTCAACCCCAACAGCCTGGTGACCCTCTTCCGCGAGGCGTACCGGACGCTGAAGCCCGGCGGCGTGCTCATCGTGACGACCCCTTCCGCCTGGTCGGATACGATCCTGCACGTGATGGCCCGCGTGCGCCTGGTCAGCCCCGAAGAGATCAACGAGCACGTGTACGCCTACACGCTCCCCCTGCTTGGGTGGTATTTCGGGCGCGCCGGCTTCGATATGGACAAGACGCGGTTCGGGTATTTCGAGATGATGATGAATATGTGGGCGGTGGCTACCCGCTAGGCGTTGTGCGTTTGCGCGGGGTGCGCGTGTTTGATATAATAGTTCTGATATCGAACAGCGGCTATGAAGCACAAGGATAAAGAGTACGAGCAGGCAAGAGCTTTACGGGAGCAAGGCTATTCGATCAGGGAAATATGCAAACTGGTGGATGCTGCCAAAGGCACCATCAGCGTATGGATACGAGATATCCCGCTTTCTCAGGAACAGTTACAGAGGCTTAATGATAATCGTGTCGTGGGCCGTGAGAGAGCTAGAGCAACCGTTCTTGCGAAGCGGGAAATGCGTATCGCAAAGTATTATGAAGAGGCTGATAACGAATATAGAGTCCTAAGCCAAGATTCAGGCTTCATGTTCGGATTGGCTCTCTATATTGGAGAAGGTTATAAAGGCTCAAACCCTGAAGTTGGCTTCATTAACTGGAATCCTCAGGTCGTACTCAAGGCTTTAGAGTTCTTTACAAGGATAGGTATTCCAAAATCCAGTATAAAGTGTAGAATAACCCTGCACCCAGCACAGGATAGGAGAGAAGCGGAAGCTTTTTGGAGCAGCACGTTAGGTATTCCGCCAACCCAATTCAACCAAACTTACCAGGCCATCAGCCCTGGAAGCAGAGGGAAAAGGGGCCAAAAATGGCCTCACGGGGGATGCACCATTAGAGCCTATTCGGCGATCCTTCGGCACAAACTGAATAGATGGATGGAATTGTCTTTGGCTGATACTAACATAAATGGGCCTGTGGCGCAGCGGTAGCGCAGATGACTCATAATCATTTGGTCGGAGGTTCGAATCCTCCCGGGCCCACAAAGCGAGGAGGCTTGGCAATAACGCCAAGCCTCCTTTTCTTATCGCGACAGCTTTCTACATAGACACTGCACTAACATCCTGCTCATACTCCATCCCATCCCGCCCATAATGCCTGCCCTCCGCGAATTCCTCGACCATCTTGCGCTTGAACGCTGGCAGGTCGCGCGGGCGGCGGCTCGTCACGATGCCGCCATCTACCACTACCTCCAGGTCAACCCAATTAGCCCCGGCGTTCTTCAGGTCGGTCTGGATCGATGGGTAAGAGGTGGCCGTGCGGCCTCGTAGCGCATCCGCCTCCACCAACAGCCAGGGGCCGTGGCAGATCGCCGCGATGGGCTTCCCGGCATCCACGAAGGCCCGCACGAACTCTACCGCCTCCTTGTTCATGCGCAGCTTGTCCGGGTTCATCACCCCGCCCGGCAGGAGGAGCGCGTCGTAGTCGCCTGGCCGGGCGTCGCTGAGGGGCACGTCCACCGGGAACTCGTCGCCCCACTCGGTGTGCTGCCACCCCTTCACCTTGCCCTCGGCGGGCGACACGATAGCAGTTTGCGCGCCCTCGTCTTCGAGCGCCTGCTTCGGCTCGGTCAGCTCGACCTGCTCGAAACCATCAGTGACTAGAATTGCTACTTTCTTTCCGTCTAACCTGTTAGCCATTACGGAGCCTCCTTTTACGATATGCATGGGTAGCGTCAGCAATCTGCGTGCCGGGGACGGTTGTCAGTTGTCGGTTGTCAGTTGTCGGAGGGAATAGACG
>JBAURA010000579.1:0-4883 GCA_049580985.1 Chloroflexia bacterium | reverse complement strand
CTGGTGGGGTTAGCGTACCTGTACACTAGCAGACCGCCAAGAGGACGAGGCATGCCTCGCCCCTACATGCACCCATTTCCTGTTCAAGTTTCTAATATTCATCAATCGATGGGTGATCTCGACCCATGAGAAAGGGAAACACCGTGAAACGACTTGCGCCCGGCGCTCTAATTGCACTCCTGATGCTGGCCGAAAAGGCCTGGCGTCACTGGATGATCGCGCGCTTCTTCAGAAAACGCCCACCGCAACCCACAACGCCCGTGCGCCTGGTGAGCATCTTGCAGCCGATCCTGAGCGGCGACCCCACCATGCCCGCCTGCCTCCAATCCAACCTGACAATGCAGACCGCCTACGAAGTCGAATACATCTGGCTCATAGATACCAACGACCCCGAAGCCGCGCGTATCTGCCAAAACCAGGTTGAAAGGTACCCGCAAAAGAGAATACGCCTCCACGCCATGCCCCCTCCCGGCGAGCGCGACAACCCCAAAATGGTAAAGCTCATCCGAGGCTTAGAGCTAGCCGAGGGCGAGGTGGTCTGCGTGCTGGACGACGACACTGTCCTGCCTCATGCCGGCCTCGATACCTGCGTACCCTATCTCGACCGGCCTGGCGTAGGGCTGGCGTTCGGCCTCCCCTACTACACCAACTTCTCCAACCTCTGGTCGTCGCTCGTCTCCTACTTCGTCAACAGCCACAGCCTACTGACCTACATCCCCTACACGGCGCTCACCCAGCCGTTCACTATCAACGGCATGTTCTACTGTGCCAGGCGCGGGACGTTGGCAGCGGTAGGAGGCTTCCGGGGAATCGAGCAAACCCTCGCCGACGACTTCGCGGTGGCCCAACGCTTCAAGCAATATGGCCTGACACTCGCTCAGACGCCCTTGCTACACGGCATCAGCACCCAGGTGACAGGCCCCCGCCACTACTTGAGCCTCATCCAGCGCTGGTTCATCTTCCCCCGCGAGTCGCTTATGCGCCACCTCAACCCGCGCGACCAGGCCATCCTCTACGGAACGGGCCTCCTGCCCGCGCTCTACCCCTTGCTCCTCATAGCATGGGCGCTCATAAAGCCATCAAAAGCTAAGTCCACCTATACCCTCACCTACTTCGCGTACAGCCTCGCCCTCTTCGCCCACATCAACAAGCACTACCTGCACAGCGCCGCCCCCACAAAAACGGCCTGGCTGGTCCCACTAATACAAATCTTCTTCCCCCTACAATTGCTGGCCGCCCTTCTCTCACCAAAACGCATAATATGGCGCGGCCACGTAATGCAAGTAGAGAAAGGAGGTGGCTTCCGCTTCGTCCAAAGGCGAGAGGGAGTGAGTAAAACGTAACTACGCCAAATCCCTAACCCCTAACCCCTAATCCCTTACGTTTCACGTTTCGCGTTTCGCGCCTCCCCCCTCACCTCAGCGCCTCCGCTATCCTCACCGCCTCACTCATAGGCAAAGCAGTGTCAAGCCTGTAGTAGAGGTCGTTCTCCTTCCAGAGGAGCGCGCGGCCATTCGTCACCAGCGTCCGCCCCGCCAGCGTAGGCTCGCCGGTCATCCCGACGATGTACACCAACTGCGGGACCTGTACCCAGGTTGCCTTGTTGCCATGCACAGTGGTCGTTACGGCCCCAAGCGTAGTAATGAAGCCCTGTGTCGTATCCCCGCGGCCCTGCGTCAGCACCAACCGAACATCGTCCATCGTGTTGGGCACGAGCCAGGCCATGATCACAACCTGCCCGCCCTCCGGCAAGCTGGGGCAATCCTGCAAATAGACCTTGTCCGGCTGCCCCAGCTCCGGCATATCCTCCAGGACAGGGAGCTTGATAGGGAAGTCTGAGAATCCGGTAAGAGCTTCAAGGCTCGTTTCTCCAATCAGGTCGAGCCGCGAGGTAGGAAAGACCAGGGTAGGCGACGGGTAGGGAGTCGGCACGGGCGATGGGGGTTGGAGCGATCTTGCCGTAAGGATAGCCTCCTCCATCGTCATATCGCCAACCAGCTTGTAAGTATACCCACTCGCCCTGTCGTACCAGACCAGCGTATTGCCTTCCATCACCTGCCTGGTGTCCGTCTTCTTTTGCCCGGCGCTGTCGATGTAGGTTAGCTGCATAGAGTACTGCCCTTCGATCCATGCGCCTACCGAGCCGCCAACGTCTATGCCCAGAGTGTAAGTTATGCCGGGCGCCAGTTCCTTCGTCACAGGCAGGCGCGCTCCTATCTGGTACAGGGCTATCCGGGGCTTGTCCACCTGGTCGCGGTCCCGCCAGACGTACAGTACCAGTTCATAATTCATGTCCTGGTAATAGACGTGGTCGGGCAGGCCCAGGTCATCCGGGTATTGCGGCAGCTTGACCTTGTACTTCCGAGCTATCAACGTACCCACGTCTGTTTCCCCGGCCAGGCGCGGGTTCCAGGGCGCGACGGGAGTAACCGGCACCTCGGGCGCGGGTGGGGGTTTGCCCTGCAACACGTGCACCACCCCCACGTAAAAGTCCACCACGAAGGCCCGCACCCCCGGCACGATCATTAGCGCGCCAAGCACCATGACCGCCGTCAGGGTCATGGCGACCCATGCCCGCCTGGGCTGCTGCCGCGAGCCTTTGCCACGCGCCCCGTCCCGATATGCGCCTTCCACCAGCCTGTTCCGCACAACCGAGGATATGTCGGGCGTGGGCGGATAGCGAAAAGCGCTTGCTTTGTTGGTCAGGTATCTATCCATATCGCCTTCGATAGGGTGCTTGTGTGGACCCCCAGGGCTGTCCATCCTGTGTCCTTCGTCGTTCGTCCTTCGTCGTTCGTCCATCCCGCTCATACCAGCCGCTCCTCTCGCAGGGCGGGGAACTCTTCGTCCACCACCATGCGCAGGCGGCGCAGGGCGCGGTGCAGGCGAGATTTCACCGTCCCGGCCGGCACGTCGAGGGCCGCCGCCATCTCGGCCTCCGACAGGTCGAGGAAGTAGCGCAGGTAGACCACTTCCTGTTCCTGGTGGCTCAAGCGGCGCACCGCCTCCCACAGGGTCTGGGCTTCCCACTGCTGGGCGCTCCTCTCGCCCAGCGAGGCATGATGTTCAGGGGTCGAGATGATGGCGCGCTTGACCATGGCAAGGTAGCGGCCCACCGACCGCCGGTAGTTGTGCGCCAGGTTGGTCGTGATCTTCATGAGCCAGGGCCGCAATGGACGCCCCACGTCGAAGCTGTCGAGCGCACGGAACGCGCGCACGAACACCTCCTGCGCCACGTCCTCCGCGTCGTGGGCATCGCCCAGCAACAGGTAAGCGAGCCTGAAGATCGCTTCCTGGTGATCGCGTACCAGCGTTTCCCAGGCCGCGTCGTCCCCCCGGCGCGCCCGGCTTATAAGGTCATTACTATCCAATTGGCCGCATCCTCTCCGGAGAGGCGTTTCTACTGCGTATTGCTTACTACGTATTGCACATTCTTGATTCCGTTAGATATGCCGTACGCAATACGCAATACGCAGTAAGCAGTATGTCTTATGCAATAGGGTATACACCTGACTGCCCAGATAGGTTCCATCTGCTTTCTACGTCTCTAGTATGATACAGGATGAGTCCCTGGGTACTGTCACACATGCCCCCCTCTCCCTATAATAGGCAGGCATATGCTACGCAATAAATAAGATGTTGATTATGCTGCTGATATCCAGCCCACGTAGATGGGCTTCGCTGACGTAGCACGCGGATTTATCCGCCGTGCGATACCTGTAATAGCAATCAACAGCCCAATATTAACCGCCTACCGTCCACTGTCCTATCCCTAACCGGGCAATTGCCCACATGACAGGAGAAGAATCATGTCAACCCAAATACAAACAGAGGAACTGATTGAGGTGCCAGGCGCGCCCGACATCCCTGGCCTACGCTTCCGCAAGTGGCGCGGCGAAGCCGACATCCCCGCGATGGTGAAAGTGTTGAACGTCGTTGATCCCTACGACGGCAGCGACCGCGTCAGCACCCCCGAAGCGCTCTGGCGCAACTATTCCAATCTGCGCAACAGCGATGCTCCCAACGACATGGTGATGATTGAAGTAGACGGCGAGCTAATAGGCTACAAGCGCGTCACCTGGTGGCAAGAGCTGGACGGCACGCGCATCTACCAGCACTTCGGCTTCCTCCTCCCCGCATGGCGCGGCAAAGGGATCGGCAGGGCGCTGATTCGACACAGCGAGGCCCGCCTGCATGAGATCGCAGCCGGCCACCCCGACACAGGCCCGCGTTGGCTCGATAGCTGGGGGCTGGAAAAGCAAGAGGGCTTGAAGAAACTCCTCGAAAGCGAGGGCTACGAAGCCATACGCTACAGCTACGAGATGCTGCGCCCCGACCTGGAAAACATCCCCGACGTGCCGATGCCCGATGGCCTGGAGGTGCGCCCCGTCAAGACGGAAGACCTACGTACCATCTGGGAGGCCGAGGTCGAGGCGTTCCGCGACCACTGGGGCGCGGACGAGCCGCAGGAAGGCGACTTCGAGCGCTGGCAGAATGACGTGCCGTTCCAGCCTGAATACTGGATGGTGGCCTGGGACACGGCCACCAACGAGGTCGCAGGCATGGTGCGCACGTTCATCGACGAGGACTCCAACCGCGTGCATGGCCGCAAGCGCGGCTGGACCGAGAACATCAGCGTGCGCCGCCCCTGGCGAAAGCGTGGCGTGGCCCGCGCCCTCATGGCCCGCAGCATGCAGCTACAGAAAGAGCTAGGCATGACCGACACCGCCCTCGGCGTAGACGCCCAAAACCCCAGCGGCGCGCTCAATCTCTACAAGAGCATGGGCTTCCAGGTAACTAAGACCGAGGCCAGCTACCGCAAGCCGGTATATCCCCGGAGGACGAAAGACGAAGGACGCAGTTAACTACATTCGTCCTTCGTC
>JBAURA010000578.1:0-2482 GCA_049580985.1 Chloroflexia bacterium | reverse complement strand
CTATGTTTCTTATATCGTCTCTTTGCATTCTCTCTTATTCCCCACGAAAAAGCCCCGTATGGACGGGGCGGTTATTACCTGTCATCCTGTAATTATACCAGAACGGCTAGAAGTCCGCTTCTATCGTGAAGTACTCCTGGCGGCCGGAGACTATGTACTCCTCGCCGGTGTCGCTTCCCTCGGCCTCTTGGGCGAACATCTGGGCGCGATACTTCTCCCACGCCGCGAGGCTTTCGTGCACACTCTCAAACACGACTGTGTCGAATTCTCCGCTCAAGTCCGACAATACGCGCCCCTTCGCTTGTAAGCCTTCAGACATTTGCCGCGACATTTCGACCATACTTGCCGCCAGCTTCCCACCTGTGCCGAACTTGCCCTGAAAGATCATGCGTACCAGGATCATCGTCTTACCTCCGTTGCTGAGGCCATGCTTGGCCGTTTTAGGTTATGCCGGAGCCGTGATGAGTGCTTCACTCAGTTTGCGTAGCACGTATGCCTCCGATCTGCCTCATTATACAGGGATGTCGTTATAATGATGTTTGACGCAACCTTGTTTCACCAAAAGAGGACACTAAGGAGGACATACAATGGCAGCGCCAGCAGCAGACTTGCGGGAATTTGACGTGAGCGCCGGTTCGACCGAAACCCCTGGGCGGGTAATGTGTAGCGTGCGGAACCACCACATTATCATCGATGGGCCGGTGCAGAACGGCTTTCCAGGCGAGGAGATCACGCCTGCTGAACTGTTCCTGTCCGCCGTAGCTTCGTGTGGAGTAGAGTTGGTGCAGATGCTGGCGATTCAAAACGACATATCCCTTGAAGCTATAAACGTCAAAATCCACGGACTATTAGATCGCGGCAACCCGGCGCGCACGGACTATACCGTATTCAATACGGTGCAGGTGGAATGCCGTCTGCGGGGAGTGAGTCAGGAGCAAGCCGAGCAACTGGTCGAGGGGTTCACGCGCAGATGCCCGCTCTTCGGCTCGGTGGCGGTCGCCACGCCGGATCTACAGGTGCGGATTGTATCTGATGAAACCTAACCTGATACTTAAGGAAATTCCGTTTCAGGTTAGGTTGCCAGTACTAGAATCTGTTCTGCCCACTTAAGCAATTTCCGTGGGCAGAACAGATTCGTATTATCCCCACCGTCCACCGTCTACAAACTCCCCTTCACCATCCCACCGTCGATCTGAATAGTAGTGCCGGTGATGTAGGCGGCTTTGTCGGAGGCGAGGAAGACGGCCAGGTGGGCCATCTCTTCGGGCAGGCCGTACCTGCCGAGGGGTATCTGTCGGATCGCTAATTCGCGGGCTTCGTCCTCGGAGATACCGAGGGTGCGGGCACGCCCCGCGTCCAACTGGCGCACGCGGTCGGTGTCGAACCTGCCTGGTGCGATGTTGTTGACGGTGATGCCGTGGGGCGCAAGCTCGACCGACAGCGTTTTTGCAAGTCCTATGACCGCCGAGCGGATCGAGTTCGAGAGAACCAGCCCCTCAACCGGCTGCTTGACCGAGGTGGAGGTCATGTTGATGATGCGGCCCCTGCCACTCTTCTGAAGATGGGGGAGGGCCAGGCGCACCATGCGCACGGTACTCAGCAGGTTCAACTCGAACGCCTTTTGCCAGGCGGCATCGTCGTGCCGGGTGAACTCGCCCGCGGGAGGGCCTCCGGCATTGGTCACCAGTATATCCAGGCCGCCCAGCCGCTCAAGTGTGAGGGCGATTGCCGCCTCTATATCAGCTTTGTCGGTCACATCGGCACGTACAGGCAGCACATTCGCGCCCGTTTCCCGCCACACACGCTCGGCAACCGCCTCGATTGCCTCCTGGCGGCGGGCGCAGATCGCCACCGACGCGCCCTCCCGCGCCAACCCCAGAGCGATGGCCTCCCCCAACCCCTGGCTCGCCGCCGCTACGAACGCCACCATTCCGCGCAGACCCATGTCCATAGCAATCTCCTGTCGGGACGAAGGACGAAAGACGAAGGACGAAGGCAAAACGACCTTCGTCCTTCGTCTTTCGTATGCGTCGGCGCTAACCCTGGGCCGCTTCGAAGCGTCGCCCTACTTCTTCCCAGTTGACCACGTTCCACCAGGCCGCCAGGTAGTCGGGCCGGCGGTTCTGGTATTTCAGGTAGTAGGCATGTTCCCACACGTCGTTGCCCAGGATGGGGAATTGGCCGTCCGACATGGGGTTGTCCTGGTTGGCCGTGCTGACTACCTTCAATCCGCCCCCTGAATCGCGGACCAGCCAGGCCCAGCCGCTACCGAAGCGCTTGACGCCCGCGTCCTGGAAGGCGGCCTTGAAGGCATCGAAGCTGCCGAACGTCGCGTCGATGGCATCGCCGAGAGCGCCGCGCGGAGCGCCCCCTTCGCCACCGGGCCCCATGATCTCCCAGAACATAGTGTGGTTGACGTGGCCGCCGCCGTTGTTTTGCACCGCCGTGCGTATGTCCGCCGGCACGCTATTCAGGTCCTTGA
>JBAURA010000577.1:0-8801 GCA_049580985.1 Chloroflexia bacterium | reverse complement strand
GGTTTGGGTTGTTACCGGGTCGTTGAAGCCAGCGGCGAGCGATACGACTTTGGAGATTTGGCCCCTGGTGGTCCAATTGTAGGGTTTGAAGCAAGGGACATAGTCTGGGCCGTCGCATGGGGGCGCGGTGTTATAGCCTGAGATGATGACCAGGTCGTTGAGGTCGTGCACATGCTCGTAGAAGTAGCTAAAGGGGCAGACGTCGGTGAAACGTATCTCAGGATTGGGGTCGAATTGTTCTACGAGTACTCGATGATTACCGGCCTGACCCACCGCCCACATTTCGCTGCTCGACGCCGCACTTACTCCATACAGGAAGTTGTTGTAAATACCTACGTTAGCGCTTGAGACCACGCTCCAGGTCGTGCCGTTCCAATGCTCAACGAGCGTTTCATATCTGGGCCCATTAACATACTCGCCAACGGCCCACACATCGCTTGTGGATATCGCCGCTATACTATAGAGATTGTTATAAGCCGGGCCGCCACGCGGACTGGGGACCACACTCCAGGCGCTTCCATCCCAATGGATAGTCAGCGGTCGATCGTCGTAAACGCCCACAGCCCACATGTCGTTTGCCGAGACGGCCTCTATGTCCGAAAGCCTGTTGTAAGCGCCACCCGGGTTCGGGCTTGGCACAACGCTCCAGGCGATTCCGTCCCAGTGCAGTATGAGCGTATAGTCCCGGTAATACGTCGAAGAGCCCACGGCCCACACGTTACCTGGTGATATTGCCGCTATCCCTGAAAGAGAGACGTAGGGTGGGAGGGGATCGGGGCCTGGCACAACGCTCCAGGCGATTCCGTCCCAGTGGAGGATAAGGGTAGAGGTAGTTTGAGCGCTGAGATGACCGACGGCCCACACATCATTGGTGGATACGGCATCTACGGCCAACAGGTAATTTTGCCCTACGGCATAGGCGCTGGGGACTATGCTCCATGCGATTCCATCCCAGTGTAAGGTCAATGTGCGGTATCCAACATTTTCCGCATAATAGGAACCCACGGCCCATACATCATCGGCGGAAATCGCGGTTATACCATAGAGATAATCATCTCTTCCGGCATTAGGGCTTGGTACCACGCTCCATGTATTTCCGTCCCAGTGTATCGTCAGTGAATCGGAGTTTGTAAATCCTACGGCCCACACATCATTGCCGGCTATGGCTGCCACTGCACTTAGGCGGGCATCGGTGTCGATCCCTGAGAATGGAGATTCCTTCCAGTAGGGGCCGCAATCAGGTGGCGGCAGGGCGAGCGTGGGTGCCTGGGCAGTTTGTTCCTGACCAGGCACCGAAGCCCCGGCCGTGGCAGGCTGTGAGGCGCTGGCGGCCGACAGGGTAATCACCAGCGCGAACAGGGTAATAAGGGCGCCAGCGATGCGGGTGCCGATAACAAGTTGCTCTGCATGAACACCAGGAAGTGGGTATCGACGTAGCTTCATAACATCCCTCCGTCATGGCTTGTGGCATCGGGGCGTAACAACGAACGCGCACTTAAGCTCCGATTATGGGTTGGTAGAATGCATTTTGTTACCGCTTGAAAGACCCTGCCGATTACCCGGCAAGCCCAGAGTAGGGCGACCAAACGCGGGAATGCTTGCATATGGCCGCTTACTTACGGTTGCCGGGCATTGCGGGCCGGGGCAGCGGTGGCTTCGGGTGTGACAGTGGGGGTGGGAGTTGGCGCGGACTGGAGCCTTGCGAGGTTGAGGATCTTGGCTACCTGTCCTCTAGTGATGAGGTTGGCATAGCGGAAGTATGGTCTGTTCGCGGGAGGCACACAAGGCTCTCCGGGGCCGCCGCATGGGTAGCCGTTGATGATGTTGCGGGCCGCCAGGTTCTCGATGAACGGGTAGAAGTGGTTGTCAGGGACCACGTCCTCGAAGGTCTGCCCACTTGCAGGGTCGTGGAAGCCGAAGGAGAGAGCGGTCATTTTGGATAGCTGCGCGCGACTGACCATGACGCCAGGACGGAAATAGGGGCGCACGTCGGGTGATATGCACGGCTCGTTATCGCCGCCACAAGGGTAGCCGACAATGATGCCGCGTGAGGCCATGCGCTCTATATACTGGTAGAACGTGTGAGTGGGAGGCACGTCCTGAAAGGTCTGCTCGGTGACAGGTTCGTTGAAGCCCGCCGAGAGTGAGATGATCTTGGATACCTGCCCCCTGGTGGTCAAGTTGTAGGGCTTGAAACAGGGGATATGGGCAGGGCCGTCGCACGGGGGTGCGGTGTTGTAGCCGGAGAGGATGCCGAGGTCGTTGAGGTCGAGGACGTGCTGGTAGAAGTAGTCGGTGGGGCACACGTCGGTGAAGCGTTCGGTGGGGCAGCGTGGGGGCAGAGCGGTATTGGTGGCGGTAGGGGTGTAGGTAGTGGTGGGAGTGCCGGTAGGAGTAGGGGTGTGGGTGGGGGTTCGAGTGGGCACAGGGGTAGTCGATTGACATGAGACGCTATAGTGCGCTAGTAGCATTCCGTGGTTGTTGGGATCATAGCTTGCGCCTACGGCCCACAGATTGGTGGAGCTGATGGCGGTAATGCCGCTGAGGTTGGTTTGGCCCGGCGCGTTCTCGACGCGTCCCCATTGGACGCCATCCCAATGGAGGATGCCGTTGTTGCCGACCGCCCACACGTCGTTGGGGGCGATAGCCGTCATTTCATCGATTCCGATCCCGAAGCGCGAGTGGGTAGTCCAGGCGGTGCCGTCCCAGTGCAGAAGGCCTGCATCGGCAGCTATCCACACATCGTTTGAGGAGGTGCCTGCGATTGCCGTTAGCGCGCCTGCATTATCAATGACCGCGTCCAACATTGAGTTCCACTGGGTACCGTCCCAGCGCTTGATTACGCCGTGCCGGGAGGTATTCTGGATGTGGCCGATAGCCCAAATATCGTTGGGTGCTATGTCCTCTATAGCTCCGGGGCCGCAGGTCCAATAGCAAAGCCACCCTCCGGAACCGCTCCACTGCGTGCCGTTCCAGTGCCAGATGACAAGACTCGGATACTTGGTGCCGTATGCGAACCCAATCGCCCAGGCGTTATTACGTGCAATAGCGACGACGTCTCTGACGTAGAAACCCGCATTGCCGGAAGGCGTACGGTTGATCCATTGCGAGCCATTCCAATTGAGGAAGAATCCTTCATAGTTAGCCGCGCCCACCATCCAGATATCGTCGGGAGCGCGCGCATCTAGCGCATAGATAGAGTACTCGAACGCGAGAGTGGGCATGGGGACGACGCTCCATTGAGAGCCATCCCAATGTAAGGCAACCGTGATCGAATGGGGTGGCCCACTGCTGTAGGTACCGACTGCCCAGATATCGTTACCATTGATAGCATCAACGTCGTGGAGTATGACGTTGTCGTAACCAGGATCTGGCGGCGCTACGGAGGCCCAACAGTAAGGCATGACAACAGGAGTAGGGGTGTTGGTGGCGGTTGGAGTGTTGGTGGGCGTGGCGGTGGACGGCTGGGGAATGCATGGATCGGTGTAACGGCTAAAGGCGGCGCGCGTACCGGAGCCGGGACTGTACTTACCGGCCAGCCATACGTCACTTGAAGAGAGAGCTACAACGTCGTGCATTTCGCTGCCATAGGGCAGGTAGGGCGGGATGACCTCGTACGACCAGCTTGTCCCATTCCAATGGAGGACAAAGTTTCCTGGACGTTGCCCATCGTGATAAATACCCTGGACCCAGACATCAGTGGCAGACGAGGCGCTGATGGCAATAAGCGCGGCTCCGAACGGGATAGCCGGAATAGATACGGAATGCCACTGTGTGCCATCCCAATGCTCGACTTTCGCTTCGCCGATGGCCCACACGTCATTTGAGGCCACTGCATCCATACGGAAAACTCGGCCAGGGCCAGCCAGATCTACCGTGCTCCAAGCAGTGCCATCCCAGTGAAACACGTGGGGGTTTGCATATTCGTAGTCTGCCACCCATACGTCGTCAGATGCTACTGCCTCTACAGCTAAATATACGTTCACCGGAGGCGGTGCCGACGTCACAAGGCTCCAGGCACTACCATCCCAGTGGATGACATTATGCTCATCGATCGCCCAAATATCGTCCGCGGCAACGCCTGAGATATCCCAGATGCTTGTTAAGCCGGTTGGAAGATCTGCTAAGGTCCATTGGCTGCCATTCCAATGCATCATCAGAGGAAATGAGGCGGCGATCGTGGGGGAATATACGTTGCCCCCGGCCCAAACGTCATCAGACGCAATAGCCTCCACTCCCATGAGATGGTTGTTCCCCCGGGTGTCGTGCGGACTGGGCACCATATTTAAATAGGTTCCATCCCAGTGGTATATCAGACTGCTCCAGCTAGCGTAACCGTGGGTGCCGACGCTCCAAATATCATTGGATGATAGCGCAGATAAGCGAACAATATTGTTTTCGAGGGAGGGGTTCACCACAGCGTACTGGGTCCAGCAGCCTACGTCCCCCTGGTCTTGCTGACGAGCGGAAGCGGATCCGCCGGAGGTGCTTGAGGAAGCAACCGGTGACGAAATTGGTGTAGCGCCGGAGATGTTTGCGGCACCGAAGAGTAGGGCTATAGTCGCGGTGAGGGCGACGAGGAGCAGGCAAATCTTTATGGTAGTCGGCGTAGTCATTGAGGATTTACCTCCCGGTGGGTGGTGACAGCATGATTATACCACCAGGCAGCGCAGTTAAGCCGCAGGTGAAGGAGAACCAAAAAAGATAGCCCGCATTGTGGATGACCTATCTACGGCTGGCGGGCGTAGATGCGGCCTCCGGCGCGGAGCCAGGTGATGCGGCCGGCCTCGCGGATGAATTCGAGATGGGTGCCGGGGAGGGGGCCGTCGAGCATGATCAGCTTGTCGGGGGCGTAGCGGGCGAGGGTGATTGGAGGTTCGGGTGGGGGCATTTCCTGGCCGGGGAGGGCCTGCTTGAAATCGTGCTCAAGTATGAGCTTACCATCTTTCAATACGATTCGGAGGTCCACGACGATGCCGGTATAGCGGCCTACATAGGGTTGGAGGTCTTCGGGAGCGCTGTCTATAGGATCGTCTTTGGGGGTTTGATATCCAATGTAGTGCTCCAGCGCCCAGTTGGTGATCTCGGTGTTGAAGGCGCGACCCTGGTCGGCGTTGGTGAGGATGGTTATGGCCCATTGGCGGGAGGGGACAAGGACGAAAGCGGAGAGTTGGCCGTTGGTCGCGCCGCCGTGGCGCACCTGCCAGGTGCCGTTCATATCGCGCAGGAACCAGCCGATGCCGAAATGCTCGCCGTTGGAGGCTTCGACGCGAGGGGTTTGCATGAGGCGCATCGATTCGGGGGAGAGGAGGCGCGTGCCGTCGGGGGCGGTGCCGTCGCCCATGTGGAAGTGGGCGTAGCGAAGTTGATCGCGGACGGTGGAGATGATGGTGCCGACGGGCGCGGCGTTGCGGGGGAGGGCCCAGGGGCGAGCCACTGTGGCGGGGCGACTGCCGTCTTCGCCGGGATAGTTGTTGTGGCCGACGGCGACGCGGTAGGTGATGGCCTCTTCGGCGGTGAAGAAGGACATGGTCATGCCGAGGGGACCCAGGACCCACTGGCGGGCGACTTGCTCGTAGGGTTTGCGGGTGACGGCTTCGACGATGCGGCCCGCGATGTAGAAGCCAGCGTTGTTGTAGTGCCAGACTGTGTCGAGGGGTGTTAGCTGTTGGAGGGTGCGCATACGGGCGACGGCGCGGCGTATTGCGTCGCGGCCCGTGCCGGTGTCGAGGAAGAAGTCGCCTACCCAGCCGCCGGTATGGGATAGGAGGTGGCGCAGGGTGACGCGACCGGCTACGTCAGGGTCGGCGAGGCGTAGGTTGGGGAGGTAGGCGCGGACGGGAGCGTCGAGGTCGAGCTTGCCGGCTTCGACGAGGCGCATGACGATGGTGGCGGTGACGGTCTTGGTGGTGGAGCCGATCTGGAAGAGGGTGTCTTCGGTGATGGGTAGGGGGTGCTCGATGTTGGTGGTGCCGAAGGTGGCGACGTGCTCGCGGTCACCCTCTATGAGGCCGAGGGCGACGCCTGGGACGTTGAGGCGATGCATGGCCTCCCGGACGCGGTCGCAGAGTTGGGTGAAGAGGTGGCCGGTATAGGTGACGTTCCCAGATGTCATTGCGCGCTCCTGTGGGGTGATTGGTGCTATTGTACAAGATCAGAGCGCGCACGATGATTGACTTCACTCTATGATGGGTAATATACTCAAGATCATGGAGTGGCAGGCGACGATTGATGATCTGTGCCACGTCCCAGAAAATGGCAAGGCCGAACTCGTTGATGGGAAGTTGGTCCGGTTTCCGCCCTATGGCTGGAGGGTTGGCAGAGCTTGTGGAGAGATTATTTTCGCCTTGCATGCCTACGAGCAACAAATGGATAATGGGTTTACGTTCACGGGAACTGCTGCCTTTATCGTTGATCTCCCCAGACGCCGTTCTTTCTGTCCAGATGCTGCTTATTGCTTAGGAGAGTTAGCAGGTGCTCTGAACGAGTTTGTGACAGGCGCACCTACGTTGGCGGTAGAGGTGCGTAGTCCACGAGACTACGGGCCTGCCGCCGAGCGGAAAATGGCGCGCAAGCGGGCCGAGTATTTCGCGGCTGGGACATTGGTGGTGTGGGATGTGGATGTGTTGAGGGAGATGGTTGTGAGGGTGTATCGGGCAGGCGACCCGGAGAAGGCCACCATGTATGGGAAAGGGGAGTTTGCCGAGGCGGAGCCCGCGGTGCCTGGGTGGAGGTTTGAGGTAGAGAGGATTTTGCCGAAGCCTCGCGGGTAGGTCAAAGAAGGACAATATTGGAGGTTAGGTGATGGCGACAGTTCCGACGAAATACGAGCATATTGTGCTTCGGCACGATGGGGTCCCGCTGGTGGCAGGCACCACTACTAAAGTCATTGAGATTGTTCTAGAGAAGGAAGCATACGGATGGAGCGCAGAAGAGATACATTTCCAGCACCCATATCTCACGCTAGGCCAGATTTACTCAGCCTTAGCATATTACTCAGACCATAAAGAAGAGTTGGATCAGGATATTAGACGCCGCCAGGAGGGTGCTCAGGGTATGAGAGAGGACTCGACGCCTTCGGATAAGCTCTTGCAATTACGTTCCCGCAAATAGATAGCATGCCCCTGCGTCTCTATATGGATGTACATATTCCGAAGGCCATTACCAATGGCCTTCGTTTGCGTGGCGTAGATGTGCTGACGACGCAGGAAGATGGAACGACAACGCTTCGTGATGATGAATTACTTGATCGCGCTACTGAACTGGCTCGTATTCTCTTTACATTCGACGACGATTTGTTGGGCGAGGCCCATGACAGACAGTCTGAGGGTACGCCATTTTCCGGCGTAGTTTATGCCAGCATCTCAAATCTAACAATAGGCAATTGCATAAGGGATTTGGAGCTTGTCTGTAAGGCACTGGATCCTGCTGACATAGTAAACAGAGTAGAATTTCTACCTTTGTAACTGCGTGCTTGCAGGGACTGAGCCCCACGTGAGTGGGCTCATTTGGTTAAGTATGCTCTTCGTGGAGAAGGCGCAGAGAATTGAGCAGTGAGTGCAGGCTATCCTCGCGCTCAATAATGCGCTATGCTTCGAGGCCGACGCGGCGGTAGGCTTCGTCTATGTATTGTAGGTGGCGGTCTATGCTGACGAGGTCGCGTAGCTGGTCCGGGGTGAGGCGGGCGCGTACCTCTTCGTCGGTGGCGATGCGCTCGAGGAAGTTGGGGCCGGGTTCGCCTTTGGAATCGGCGTCCCAGACGGCCATGGCGTGGCGCTGGACGATCTTGTAGGCTACCTGGCGGTCGAGGCCGCTTTCGGTGAGGGCAAGCATGATGGGCTGGGAGAAGACGAGGCCGCCGGTGAGTTCGAGGTTGCGCTTCATGCGGCCAGGGTAGACGTTGAGGTCGCTGAGGATGGCGTCCATCTGGGTGAGCATGTAGTCGGCCAGGATGAAGGCACCGGGGAAGATGACGCGCTCGGCTGAGGAGTGGGAGATGTCGCGCTCGTGCCAGAGAGGGATGTCTTCCATGCCGGTGAGGGCGTAGGCGCGGAGGACGCGGGCGAGGCCGCTTATGCGCTCGCTCTTGTGGGGGTTGCGCTTGTGGGGCATGGCGGAGGAGCCTTGCTGGGCAGCGCCGAAGGGTTCCTCTACTTCGCGGACCTCGGTGCGGGCTAGGTGGCGGATCTCGGTGGCGAATTTGTCGAGGGAGGAGGCCAGGAGGGCGAGCGCGTTGAGGGTGGCGGCGTGGCGGTCGCGCTGGACGATCTGGGTGCTGACGGGGTCGGTGGCGAGACCGAGGCGGGCGAGGGCGTTTTCTTCTACGTCGGGGGGGACGTTGGCGTGGGTGCCGACCGCGCCGGATATTTTGCCGGTGGAGACGTCGTCGCGGGCGGCTTCGAGGCGACGTAGGTGGCGGCCCATCTCGTCGTACCAGACGAGGAGCTTGAGGCCGAAGGTGGTTGGCTCGGCGTGGACGCCGTGGGTGCGCCCGATCATGACGGTGTGCTTGTGTTCGAGGGCGAGGGCGGCGAGCGTGACGCGGAGGGCCTCGACGTCGTCGAGGATGACGCCGAGGGCCTCTTTGAGCTGGAGCGCGAGGGCGGTGTCTACGACGTCGGAGGATGTTAGGCCGAGGTGGACGTAGCGGGCGGCATCTGGGTCGGGGAGGGAGTCGGTGGCGGCTTTGAGGAAGGCGATCACGTCGTGGTCGGTCTGCTGCTCGTACTCTTGCATGAGGGCGAGGTCGATCTTACCTTGGCGGAGGGCGGGAAGGGCGTCGGCGGGGATGCGGCCTGCTT
>JBAURA010000576.1:0-5984 GCA_049580985.1 Chloroflexia bacterium | reverse complement strand
TTCCTGTACAGAGTGTTCGTTTTTCATTATGCTTTCAATAACGTGGTAGCTGGTAAGCACGGCGTTCGGCCCAATCAGGAAACCGGTGCCCTCGCCTTCACCCTGCAAGTCGACGCGGCATACCTGGCCTACGATTTCACCTGCACGGCTGAGAAAGGTGGCGAGATTGAGCATGCTGTTGGAGGCTCGAATGATACCTTGCAGTTCCGCCGTCTCAGGCAACCCACGCAAGCCTATACCTAACATATGAGCGTATTCGACGAAGACAGACTCGTTGGGTCGTACTTGACGAGCAGCATCCACGAGTTGGTAAACCCAGCCCGCACTATTAGCCTCCCTGATGACTTTGAACAAAATATCCGTATAGTCCTCTCCCAACGAGATGTCTTCACGGCTGATGTCTAGTCGCTCCTTTAACATCCGGTCGAACTGGTTTAGCGTCAACCTGCTACGAAACGCTATGCTTAAAGGTCCGAACTGTGGACCGGTCAATTCAAGAGGCATGGCAAACTCCTCACCTGAAAGGATATAATTCGCTTATGAATAGTTTATCTGTCTCGGACAGTTCTCTATTCCAGCCCACAGAGAAATCACCTACCGTGATCGCCTCTGGAACTGGGTACATCATGATAGAGGTCGGATCGAACTGGGAGAACCTTAGAATATCGCTCGAATAGCGCTGGAAAACCTGGATATTGACTTCCTCCCTCGTCCAACCTTGCCGGCTATAATAGACATAGGCCTTTTCCTTGTCCCACGGGACGCCGTTCTCTGGATGCTGGTGCTCGTGTATGCAGCCAAGCGCATGGCCGAACTCGTGCAACACAACGCGGGAGTATTCATCATCTGGAGTGTCCAGCGCCAGCCAACCGTAGTTCATTGTCGGGATCTGCTGGTCACGAAACAATAGCGCTTGCGTGCCCAAATAAGACCATGACCCTTCACCATTCATGAAGGCGACACGTATGTGAGCCCCCCCAGACTGCACGAAGTCGAACTTGATGTTTGCGTAATGCTCCCATTCGTGAGCATAGTATTCTACCCTCTCTCGGACCGTGGGGTCTCCCCCCAAGAAGCGCACCTTAAGGGTGGAGCCCGACCGCCACAAATAGCGCCACTTTGCCGCCATTTCGAACGGAGTTGTTGGCCGTGGCTGGTTAGCCGAGTTCTCGTTGGCTGCCAGTTGCTTCGCTAAAGCCTCCAGTTCAGATGGAGCGAATTTATCGAGACAAGCCTTGATGATCTCGGACACGTGTGAGCCTCCTCTTGATTTGTTGTGTCTATGTTTCTGCTAGTGGACACCAAGTCGCTGCTGGATACAGGGCTACGTAAAGTCATCAAGTTTGCCATCGCGATTAGCAACTTCAACCAGCGGTGCCGCATTCGCTAGTCATGTCTCACCGCTGAGTTTCTCCGTGTCGATCTCCGGTTCGCATGCCATCACATGCAATGCATCACAGTCAAAGTTCTCGCCAGCACCCGGACAAGGTGCTAAGGTGCTTCCGACGCCATACTATGTCACCTTCTATATCCTGTGCTTCCAGCATGTGCTGCCTGTATGCAAACGCTAACAGTCGCCTGGTACGAGGCGCTATGTGCCCAGACCTTCAACGGGAGGAACATGTGCGAAAGCAAACGAAACACGCCTCTGGGCGCAGATCTCATTATATGAATTTACGTCTGTGCATAACCCCTCGTGATGACGGCACAAGACAGCGAATTGAGGCGAGACCTTATTAAGCTGAAGCTCCCAACGCACAAGAATTGCGACGAAGCATAGAACATCGCCTTACATTTACGCTTTACGATTGAGTACGAACAACATTATACTAGACGAACAATCGATTAGCAATAGTTTTGGTGTTTCGGGAGTGATGAAAAGCAAAGAGAAGAATAGAATAGGGACATGCAACCTACAAATTCCAGTCGAAAGTACCTCTCTTGAGAATTACACCACTCCTTACAAACTCCCTAACACAACGGCTGTCAGACTGGAAGTGGCAGCACTCAGGGCAGTCTTGGACTAGATGCTGTCCATCAGGTACTCTTACCCAGATCGAATAATCCCAGGCTAAGAAGTACCCATGAATTGCCCCCACTGTACTTCCAGCAAGACAAGTCAATTGGCTGAGAAAACGTCTCTGGGTTACAAGGTCTTCAGATGCACGCGGTGTGGGCGCAAATTCAACGAGCGCACCGGCACCCAGTTCAACTTCCTGGAGTTCCCAACAGACATCGTGCTCCTCGTCGTCCTGTGGAGATTGCGCTACAAGTTGAGCCTGCGAGACCTGGCAGAGATGTTCCTAGAATGGGGTTTCGAGTTTACCCACGAAGCGGTCAGAGATTGGGAGGCCCGCTTTGCTCCTCTAATCACCGAGCAATTACGTACTCGACGGAAGGGCAAGGCGGGCCGTTCGTGATACGTCGATGAAACCTACGTGAAAGTCAGCGGCAAGTGGCATTACCTGTCTCCGTCCTTCGTCCTTCGTGCTATTGATCGTGAGGGCAACCTGGTCGATTCTATGCTCTCTGAGCATCCGGACATGGACTCGGCAAAGCGGTTCTTCAAACAGGCTGAAGAAGTGGCTGGGTGTGTTCCCGAACGAGTGACGACGGATGGGCACGACTCCTATCCTCGAGCCATACGCCGAGTGCTGGGTCGCAAATTGAATCATCGCACCAGTCGATATCTCAACAATCGGCTAGAACAGGACCATCGAGGAGTGAAACAACGCTACTATGCTACTATTCCATGCGTGGTTTTGGTAATCTTGATTCGGCTTCTCGCTTCTGTAGCGCGTTTGACGAGCAGCGAGACTATTTCCGGAGCAGAACCAAGCCGAAAGAGAAGGTCTCGTTGGCTGAACAACGCCAGATGTTCCGACAGCGATTTGGTGTCCTTCAATATGCTCTGCAATACCTGCTGATGGCAGGGTAAAGAGGATCAATCACAGAGGGTGAGAGCCGGCTGAAATATGTTTAGCGTCACAGGGGAGATCGCGTGCTCTCAGTTCTGACGCTTCCGTTAAGGCTGCTCCACGATTCCAAGACTGAGTACGCCCTGACGCTTGCGTCCGGGGCGGAATATGTGGCCCCCTATGCTACAAGCGTTGACAATCTGCATATCCTGGTACCCGAAACAGCAGACCTAACCGCACTTGCCGAAAGAGGGGGACTCAAGCCGGTAGAGAGCGGCGAGAATATCACCATTCTCGTAAGCGGCGATCGCTCGCCGTTGATGTTCAGACAGCACATCGAGGATACCGATATCGCCAACAATATACAGCTTTACCGGGATCTGCGGGCCTGGCCCACGCGTGGTAAGGAACAGGCAGAGCACCTGCGCAGTATAAAGTTAGGCTACTGAAACCTACTAAAGAGGTGCAGCTATGATGGCTCTGGGCCGCTTGACAGACAGGCCAGTCTGAGCTATAATAGCGACAACAAGGCGACGTTTGCGCGACATTAGAGGGTGCTGGGACAAGCATCGGAGGTGCGAAGATGGCGATACGACACCACAACGCAAGAGCAGCAGAGCCAGCGGCGGCAGAGGTAGCAGATACACCGACAATTGATTTTGTTGCTCCCGATATGCGGGCGATAGACCAGCGAGAGAAGGCTTTCGACAGAGTTGTCAGCGAGGTACACGGTCAGGCTATACGTACATCTCCTGTCGAGATGGCGCAATCTCTCAGGGATGCTCTCTCGACGCAGCTCTTCGCATATATTACCGGACAGAGCGAACGCACTGTTCAGCGCTGGGCGAGAGGAGATGTTACAGATATCAGGCAGGAGAGCAAGCGCCGCCTTGTTACGGCTTACGAAATCCTGCTTCTTATAGATCGCTTCGAGGCCCCTGGTGTCGCCCAGACCTGGTTCATAGGTAATGAGCCCCAGCTGGATTTCGTCATGCCGGCGAAAGCATTGCGTGAAGACCAACTGGAGGAAACCCTGGCTGCCGCGCGCCACTTTGTGGCAGTTGGATAACCCTCTAAGGCGCCGGTTAGCTGAGAAGCTGGGAAGGATCAGTGAGAGCAGTTCATGCCCCGTCGTCACCGGTATTTCGAGTTGCTACAATCCGGGGAGGCGGCCCGGACGAGGTCTATGATCCGCCTCCGTGGAACACATCCTTTCGAGGTCGCTTCGACGATCCCCGTATCAACGATCCCCAGAGGACCTTTCCCAAGGAGGAGTGCTACCGGGTTCTATATTTCGCGACGGAGCGAGCCGGCGCCTTTGGAGAGATCCTCCAAAAGCATATACCGAACCCGCAAGATCTGCAGGTTATATTCAGCAATCTGCCCCCGCACCACCCGCTTCGGCTGGGCGGGCAGGTCAAACAAGCAGAGCTTGCCAGGAGACAAGTGGGGACGACCCGTCTCGATCCCACCCTTCAGTTCGCGGATGTCATGGCGCCGGAGTCCCGCATGGAACTTTACTATACCCCCGCCATTACACCGCTCGTGGAGCAGCTACACCTCAACTTCCTCGACGTAAGCGCCATCACCGGCGACACGAATGAGCACCGACAGCTAACCCAGGCAATTGCCCTCCACATCTATAATCTGACCGACAAGCAGGGCACACCATTATTCGATGGTATCCGGTATGCATCCCATGTGAATGCTGAGTGGGAATGCTGGGCCGTGTTCCACGATCGCTTGCGCCACGCTCCCGTTTCCACAGTGCCGGTGGATCCAGCTGACCCCGAGCTACATCGCGCGCTTTCGGCCATCAAGGTCAGAATAGTGCCGTGACCTTACCATAAGCGGAGATCTAAACGAGTGCGGCAAACTTGACCACAGAGCTTTGTTGCGGATTCAATAGACCAAGGGCATATGGCACCTCAAGGCCTCGCGCCGTTATTATACTATTCGCCCCAAGAGTATAATATCGGGCCGGGCAATGATACCTGGGTATAGCAATGCACCCTCTCCAATTAGTCCTTTCTCGGCTGTATCTCACCGTCCCAAATCAATTCGCCTCCCTACCCTTCACTGAGCAGCGCATTCATCCTATCGGCTGCATCCCGCTGCAGAGCGGGGATCACGTGGGAGTAGGTGTTCATCGTCAAACTGATCTGACTGTGGCCGAGCGTCTCCATTACCACGCGAGGGTGTACTCCCTGGGCTAGCAGCAAAGAGGCGCAAGTGTGGCGGAGATCGTGGAAGCGGATGTGGGGAAGACCTGCTCGCTGCAGCGCTTCCTGAAAGAGGCGGAACGCGTTTCGCGGCTCGAGGGGTGTGCCTACTGTGGAAGTGAAGACCAATCCACTCTCTTTCCAGCGCGTGCCCGCGGCCAGCCTCTCTTCCAGCTGGCGGATGCGGTGGGCGCGCAGGGCGTTCACAGTCACCTGGGGCATGAAAATGGTGCGGCGGCTCTTTTGGGTCTTCGGCTCGACAAGCTGCGGCTTGCCGTCTATGCGCTGTAGTGCGTATCGCACTTTCAGCGTGCACTTGTCCATGTCCACATCTTCCCAGCGCAGCCCCAATGCTTCACCCTGGCGCAAACCCAGCGCGATAGCGACCGAGTAAAGGGCTTCCAGTCGGTCGCCGCGTACCGTGTTGAGGAAGGTGCGTGCTTCATCGGGGTCGAGCGAACGCATCTCATAGCGGCGCGACCTGGGAGGGTCCACCAACTGCGCTACGTTGCGGGGCACGAGCGACCACTTATATGCCCTACCCAATGCCATACGCAAGATAGCGTGGCAGTACTGCACGGTACGAGGTGACAGGCCCGACTTGAGCAGGTTGTTCAGGAAGTGCTGTATATCCTGAGGACTGAGCTTGCCCAGCTGAATTCGACCGAGCACGGGCCCTATGTACAGCCGCACAAGTTGGGCGTAGCTGTCGTATGTCTTAGAAACTGTCTGAAAACCATTAGGTATGAGCCAACTTCCTAACCATAAGGCGGATCATCGCCACATAGACGAAGGCTTCGCTCGTCTTGGTCAAACGCTCGTAGTCTTTGGAGAGTCGTCGAGA
>JBAURA010000575.1:0-11123 GCA_049580985.1 Chloroflexia bacterium | reverse complement strand
ACCCTACGTCGGATAGGGCGTCATAAGGCCTACTGGCCTGCCCCTACATCCTCCACCGGCACTCCCGACGCACACAAGGGGCACTCGGACGGCAGCCACACCTCGTACGGGACCTGCGTGATATATTCCAGGGCAAGGCCGCGCTCCAAGCAAAACCGCGCCGCCGAGCCACCCATCACGAGCAGCGCCCCAATAGCCACGGGACGCGCCCCGCACGCCTCCAATCCGGCCAGCGTCCCCCGCACCGCCGACCCCGCGCTTACGGCGTCATCGACAATCGCGACAGCTTTGTCGCGAACCAGCCCACGCACGCCACCGGGGATGCGATACTCTACAGGATAGAGGCCGTCGCGCTGAGGAGGCACGAACCGCTCGGCATAGTAGAACTCGACACCGAGCGTAGAGGCGACCGCCTGCGCGAGAAACGCGCCCCCAACCATAGGCCCGCACACCGCCTCTATACCATGCCGGTGAAGCCGCCCCGCAAGCTCCGAGACGAAAGGCTGGATGCGGCCCGGCCAGACAACCAGAGGATCGAGATCGAGCCACATCCCGCCGTGGTGTCCCGACTCCAACCGGAAATGCCCCTTGCGCGGAGCCAGGAATTCGAGAAGGTCGGGCATTAGATCAGCCCCAGTTCCCGCCCTACCCTCTCGAAGGCCGCGATGGCCGCGTCCAGGTTCTCCTTTGTGTGCGAAGCCGTTACAATAGTGCGCACCCGGCTTCTGGCCTCCGGCACGGTCGGATAGCCGATCCCCTGAGCGAACACCCCCTCCTCGAACAGCCTGTCGCTCAGCTTGTGGGCCAGCGCGCCGCTCCCCGCGATTACCGGCGTGATAGGCGTAATACTCTCCCCGATATCGAAACCTAGCTTCTCCAGCGCGGCCTTGAAGTAGCGCGTGTTCTCCCACATTCTGTCTATCAATTCCGGCTCAGTCTCTAATACGTCGATAGCCGCAATGCAGGTCGCGATCACGCTGGGCGGCAGCGCGTTCGAGAAGAGCATCGTGCGCGCCTTGTGGATCAGAAAGTCGCGCAACGGCTGTATGCCGGCGATATATCCGCCCTGCGCCCCGATCGCCTTCGAGAACGTGCCCACCTGTATGTCCACCCGCCCGTTCAGGTCGAAGTGGTCCACCGACCCGCGCCCATTGCGGCCCAGCACCCCCGAGGCATGCGCATCGTCCACGTACACAGCCGCCTCGTAGCGCTCTCCCAACTCCACGATCTCCGGCAGCTTCCCAATATCCCCATCCATGCTGAACACGCCGTCCGTGATGATGATCTTGGTGCGGTGGTGTTGCGCCTCCTTCAGCTTCGCCTCCAGGTCGTTCATATCGGCGTGCCTGAATATGAAGCGCCCCGCCTTGGACAGCCTGATGCCGTCGATAATCGAGGCGTGGTTCAGCTCGTCGGATATGATAGCGTCCCCATCCTCCATCAGCGCCTGTATAATGCCCTGGTTCGACGCGAAGCCCGACTGGAACGTCAGCGTGGCCTCCGTGTGCTTGAACTTCGCCAGCCGCTCCTCTAGCTCCTGGTGCAGGTCCATCGTGCCGATGATAGTGCGCACCGCCGCCGTCCCGACTCCGTGCGTATCGATAGCTCGCCTGGCCGCCTCCTTCAGCCGGGGGTGCGTGGTCAGGCCGAGGTAGTTGTTCGACGAGAGGTTGATCACCTCTTTGCCATCGATCACGCACACAGCTTTCTCTTCCCCGTGCACGATCCGCAGGCGGCGGAACATCCCTTTCTCTTTCAGACTCTCTATCTCGCCATCGAGACGAGCGCGCAACGCTGCTTGCATATCATGGCCTCCTTACTGGCAGATCTCTTTTCCGAAGCGCTTCATTTTATCACAGAGGTCGCGGAGAGCACAGAGGCCAGCGTAAAATGTTATAGTTCAGATTAGGGGTAGAGAAAACCGGATCGTAGGGGCACCCCTTGTGGGTGCCCTGTTCCCGTACCTAGATCTCGCCCGAAGAGGGCACCCACAAGGGGTGCCCCTACGACGTTTCTACCGTAAGTCTGAACGCTTACGCGTAAAATAACTACCGCCCGAACACCTTCCCCAGCAGCCCATCGGCGCGGGGAGTGTCGCCTTCCACCGCGCCCGTTTGGCCGTTCACCACGAGCCGGTACTGTTGCCGCTCGTACATATAGCTCACAACCCAGATGGGCAACAGCAACAGCTTGTACGACATGACGGTCAGCCCGGTGCGGTCTACCCGTAGCGCGGGAGCGCCCGCATCCGCGCCTACCTGCCTCCCCGTCTGCATCTCGATGTCGCGGTCAACCTTCTTCATCGCCCGCTCTCTCGCCACCAGCGAGGCATCGCCCAGCGACACGCTGTACACCTCGGCGGGCCAGCTAGCCAGCAGTTCTTCCCGGTAGGGCACGGCAGCCTTCGTGTCGTATTCCAGCTTCCCTACTTGCTCGGCAGGCAGCGAGCGGGTAGCCGGCACGGGAGTGTCGTAGAGCGACACCACCGACCAGCCGTTGCTATGTACGAGGTTATTGTTATCCATCCTGTTGGCGGCGATGTTGGCTACGCCACGCGCCGCCATGTCGGGGCTACCCATGAATAAGCCGAGCGCGGTCATGCCGAGGTTCGCCGCGTTGTCCATGTCAACCATGCTTATGCCATCGTCCGGGCGGATGTAGCCGCTCCATTCCACGTTCCCCTCGATGTGGAACGCCCAGAAAGGCACGTATATAGGGGTGCCGCTCTGTAAGGTAGACAGCCGCGCCAGGTCGTCCGGCACCCCCAGCCTGCGCGCCTGTGCCGCCAGCCAACCCTGCACACCCTCGATCACGCCCGCCTTGCCCACCGCGAAGGGGATGAGCCCGTCAGGCTCTCGCAGCTCCCCCATGCTGGCGGCAGCCACGCGCACCACCTGAGGCGACCCGCAATACGCACACCGCCCCGATATCCGCGCGGGGCCGAGGGTGAGAGTGGCCCCGCAGCTTTCGCACTTGAGGGCGACCCCCTGTGGCAAAGCCCACGAGTGCCCGGTCTCTGTGTAGATGGCCGCCACCCAGTCCTGCTCGCTGACGGCAACATCGCCTGCCGGCAAGTTATCGGGTGCGGCTTCGTCCACGGTGCCCTCGGCGCTGACGGGCGTGCCGCAGAACTGGCATCGCACCGTGCCATAGCTGGGGTCGTAGGCGACCGTGACCCCGCACTTGGGGCAGGGGAAGCGCCGCACCTGCGCTGGTGTGACCCTCCCATCCGCGCCTATAGCGACCCCCACGCCCGACGCGAACGGGTTGGCCCTCATGGCATTGGGCTTCAACCTGCCGTCGAGTACGGCGAGGTCGCGCCGGGCGTCGGGAAAGGTCGGGCGCACGGCCAGCGCGTTCTCCAGGCAGTCGCGCTTGCGCGCCACGTCGTCCGTGATACGCGACAGCCAGTACCACGCCAGTACTTCTTGCTCAGGCTCCGGCTGCGAGCGTATTACCCACTCAAGATAATATTCAGCATCAGGATAGTCACGAGCATCCCCCGACTGCGCCGAGGCAAGCCCCTGCGTCAGCAACTCCTGTGTGCCCCCTCGCCCTAGCATAACCTCTCCTTTGGGGACGGTTGTCAGTTGTCGGTTGTCGGTTGTCGGTTGTCGACTGGAACCCGATAGGGATCTTAACTTCCAATGGAAATCCCTTAAGTTGGAAGTTAAGATCCTGGCAGGTGTGAACCTAACCTGAAATGGAAATTCCTTAAGTGTCAGGTTAGGTTATGTACATCAGGCATTATTTATGCGTCTTACATAATCACTGACAACCGACAACCGACAACTGATAACTAACCGCCGTCTACCGTCTACCGTCCACCGTCCGCCATGCGTCGTATATCCGGCCCGCCTGCTCCAAATGCTCGCGCACGTGGCGCTCGTATATGTCCAGCCAGTCGTCCAGAGTCATCGTGCCGTTCTCCGGGTGGTAGATCGTGTTCGCCCAGGCGCTCTCCGGCAGTCCCTTGACCAGCGTGTACGTATTGCCTCTCAGCCACCGGAATAGCTCGATGGCATCGTCGGCGCTCTGCTCTCCGTACTTCAGCGCCACCGCCCACGTAGGCTCGTCATAAGCGGCCACCGTGGAACCAGGCTCCGCGATGAACTTCCTGCACCGCACGAAGCTGTTGGCTTCGCTGTCGGCGATATGCACTACGATCTCGTGTATGGTCCAGGGGTCCTCCGGCGACCTGTACCCCCACATCTCCCGTGGGAAGCGCTCAAGTGCCTGCACAAGCTCATCGTATGCGCTGCCATACGACTCTATTTTCTGTGCGCGCTCGTCAGTTGTCATTGGGTAATCTCTCCTATCGCATATAGACACAAGTCATGGGTGCCACGTCTGCATGCGGCACACAACCTTCTAACGGCCAAACAACCTCCGTCATTACCTATAATATAAGATGGATCAGACATGCAAGTTCATCTTACGCCCATCCGGGGCTCCTTACATAAGTGGGGTGGTGATCCACAGGTTTATGCCATGTGGCTACTCTCTTACGCCCTTCCAGGCGTGGAGATGCCCGTTTCTCCCCTACATCTTTGACTCGCCCATGGTGATTTTGGTACAAAGGGAAGACCATATTAGCCCAGCCTGGCATACGACTTCGCAGGAAAGGACGCAGAATGAGACACGGAAAAGCGCTTATTGCGCTATTTGCAATGGCTTTGCTGGCGGCTCTCAGCCTTATGCTGGCAAGAGGCTTCACGGCTGCGGCCTCGCCGGACACGGGCAGCCCCTGGACCCGCTACCAACTTTCGGGTGGCTCGATCACCGATATCGACGCGGTGTCGGCTACCGACGCCTGGGCTAGCGGCGGCGACGGCATTTTGGCCCACTGGGACGGTAACTCGTGGGACGCCGTCGACGCCAGCAAAGTGATCGGCGCGAACGCGGTCAACACGCTCGATATGCTCACGACGAATAGCGTGTGGGCGTATGCCAGCGGCACCTTCATCCGGTATGACGGCACGGCCTGGACGACCGTGCCCGATAGCGTCTCCGCCACCATGTACTCGATCTCGATGCTCTCCCCTACCGATGGGTGGACGTCGGGGGCCAATGCGCGGTTCGGGCACTGGGATGGGACCAATTGGAGCGAAATCGTCGCCAGCCCTTCTGTTACAGAGACGATGTACGACCTCGATATGCTCTCGACTAACGACGGTTGGGCGGCGGGCGGTACGAACCTTCCGCAGGGTGGGCAGCAGGGCAAGATCGCGCGCTGGAACGGCGTCTCCTGGGACGCCGTGCCCTCGCCCGTCAATAATCGCATCTTCTACGGGATCGACTTCTCCGCGCCTAACGAGGGGTGGGTGGTCGGCGTGGGTGGCACGACCCTGCGCTGGAACGGCACAAACTGGACCCTGGTCCCGCCGCCCGCCGTATGCCAGCTCTCCTGCGGGGCCGTCACCCTCCAGGAGGTACACTCCATCAGCCCTACCGACGCCTGGGCGGTCGGCTCGACCAACGGATGGACCTCCAACACCTGGCACTGGGATGGCTCTGTGTGGACCGAGATAAATTCCCCCACGGGCGCGCCGCTCAATAGCATCTTCATGCTCGCCCCTAACGATGGCTGGTCGGTGGCCTCTCGTGGCACGATCTACAGGTGGAACGGCACGGCCTGGACGGTGGCTACCACCCAATGGCTCACCAACGGCCTCTACGGCCTCGATTTCGTCGCGCCGAACGACGGCTGGGCCGTGGGCGTGCTCAACCAGACCACTCCGCCCGCCTGGGGCCTGCAACACTGGAACGGCTCGTCCTGGACCGAGTTCCAGCCGCCCGCCTTCGGCCCAGGCCCGATGAAGGACGTGGATATGCTCTCATCTAACCAGGTGTGGGCTGTAGGATCGCAGGCCGCTTTCTACTGGAACGGCTCCACGTGGACCCAACAAAGCTCGCCCGGCAACTTCATGGACGCCGTGTCGATGGTCTCACCGACCGACGGTTGGGCCGTGGGCAGCGGGGGCGATATAGTGCATTTCGACGGCACCTCCTGGACCAACTACACCAGTCCCACGACTACCAACCTCTGGTCCCTCGACATGGTGGACGCGAACGAGGGGTGGGCGGGGGGCACGCTGGGTTTGATGCTCCATTATCAGAACGGCACCTGGACGCAGGTAACGCCCAACCCCGGCTCGACCACCATCGAGGCGATCCAGATGCTGAACGCCAACGAGGGGTGGGCGGTCGGCTACGGCGGCCAGATATTGCACTACACTGGCGGCACGTGGTCGCCCGTGGCAAGCCCGGTGTCGGTCAACCTGTTGGGCATCCATATGATAAACGCTGCCGAGGGGTGGGCGGTCGGCGTGTCGCCAACGGGTGGCACGTCGGCTATCATCCACTACCAGGGCGGGACCTGGACACAGGTCAATAGCCCCACGCGCAATAACCTGCGCGACGTGTTCGTCTTCCCCGACGGCCAGGGCTGGGCGGTGGGCGAGTCGCCGGGGGTGAAGCTTTACCTGGGTGACGTATTTGGAGGGGGCACGCCAACGCCTCCCGTGGCGACCTCTACCCGCACGGCAACGAGCGTGCCGACAAGCACCGGCACATCGACGGTCGTTCCCACCAATACCGGGCAGCCCAGCCCCAGCCCGACCGGCACGGCAGCTACAGCCACTGCCACCACTGCGGCTTCAACCTCTACCGCCACGGCTCAAGCTACATTCACAATGGCCGTGACAGCCACCGCGCAAGGAACCGCAACCACCACGTCTACTCCAAGCACCGGGTCCGCCACAGCCACTGCTACGGCATGTACATTGCAGTTCACGGACGTACCGGAAGGACACACCTTTTACTCCACTATCCGCTGCCTTGCCTGTAGGGACATCCTCAACGGCTACAACACCGGCTGTGAGACGGGCAATCCGTGCTTCAGGCCAGGCAACCTCGTCACCAGGGGCCAGCTAGCCAAGATAGTATCTAACTCGGCAGGGTTCTCCGAGCCCGCCGGTTCTCAGCAGTTCGAGGATGTACCGCCTGGGCATACCTTCTACGACTTCGTGTGGAGGCTGGCGGATAGAGGTATCATCAACGGCTATCCATGCGGTGGAGCAGGTGAGCCTTGTGTGCCCCCGGATAACCTGCCATACTTCAGGCCAGCCAACAACATCACCAGAGGGCAGATAAGCAAGATAGTGGCAGAGGCAGCAGGGCTTACCCAACCACCTGGAGCACAACAGTTCGAGGATGTGCCTCCAGGCCATACCTTCTACGACTACATATGGCGGCTGACCAGCCTGGGCATCATGCAAGGCTACCCTTGCGGTGGGTTGGGAGAGCCGTGTGTACTACCCGACAATCTGCCTTACTTCCGACCTGGCTCGAATGCCACCAGGGGCCAAGCAAGTAAGATTGTGGCTAATACCTTCTTCCCGGAGTGCAAGACACCTTCCAGGTAGGGGAGTATAAGAGATACAGAAGACGAAGGATGGCCTATATGGTCGTCCTTCGCGACTCCAGGCGTGGCGTTGTAAAACGTACTGTCGATCTGGTAATCTTCATTTACTGCTTCACTCGCGCCCTAGAATGTGGGGCGCTTCTCAATGGACATGGGGATCTCTATGTATACTTTCATGCTCAACCAACCCTGGCAGGTCCGGATGGTGTCCGTGTTTTTCGCTATTGTAAGCGTTGCGCTTCTTTGTTGTATACCTGGTAGTAGCCCCGTTGGTGCCAGGGCGGCCCAGGTTGTGCCACGGGGACCGGACCCCGCAAGCTGCGGCTTCGAGTGGAACTCTACCGGCGCTGAGGTTGCTCTCCCCTACAGACTGCACGACATTGCCGCGATATCTGCCAACGACGTGTGGGCCGTAGGCGAGCAAACGATCCCCAACAGCACCAGGGTAGTGCTGGAGCACTGGGATGGCAGCGAGTGGAGCCTGATCCCTGCTGGGGCTATAGATGGGGAGGTCAACTCGTTGTCGGTTGTTTCGGCTATCGCGGCGGATGATGTCTGGGCTTTTGGCTCCTCCGAGACGGAAGATGTAGTGCCTGTGCATTGGGACGGTTCCACCTGGCAGACTCGCCCCGGCCCGGCGGTTGGCCTCTTTTTCGACGATGGGCTGGCGATCTCCGATAGCGATTTGTGGCTCGTCGGAAATCAGATCGTATCGGGTCATATTCAGAGCTATGCAACACACTGGAACGGCCAGACGTGGACTACGATGCCCGTCCCAGGCGGAATCCATGCCGACAGCTATCTAACGGCAGTAGCAGCCGTTGCTCCCGACGACGTGTGGGTTACGGGTCGCTCGTCCGATGGGGTGTCGGGTGTCGCATTTACCTCGCGCTGGGATGGGAGTAACTGGTACCCTGTACCGCTCCCGCCGCTCGGCTCGGCAAGTAACCTCGCGGATATAGCCGCGTTAGCTTCGGGTGATGTGTGGGCTGTAGGGAGCTATTACGATACGAAGGGGCATGGGATAGTGCTTCATTGGGATGGCACAGCCTGGGTTGAGGAGCCTGCTCCCGATAATTCTCCCCAGGCGGTGGTAGCTCTCGCGCCTTATGACGTGTGGGCTATAGGCACGGGGCCTTACATAACGGCTGTACACTGGAACGGCTATGAGTGGGTGGCCGAGGCTGGCCCAGATATTACGCCGAATATACTCAACCTGGCTGTGACAGGAGTGTTACCGGGCGAACTGTGGACAGCCGTGACCGATCATGCGGGGCATATTACTTACGGGCGAATAGATCACTACAGAGAGTCTTTTGTTGCGTATACCGACGTGGCGGAAGATGCCGAGTTCTTTCCATACATAAAGTGCTTGAGTTGTGCCGACATTGTCAGTGGTTACCCGTGCGGAGGTTCCGGCGAGCCTTGCAACGGCATGAACGACCCATACTTCCGCCCGGCGGCGTCTGTAACCAGGGGGCAGCTTGCGAAGATCGTGGCGGGGGCGGCGGGTTTGGGTGGAAGCCCGGTTTCGCAAACTTTCGAGGATGTTCCACCCGGCTCTACATTCTATCCGTATGTCGAAACGCTTGCCTTCAGGGAAATAATGTCGGGCTATCCGTGCGGTGGACCCAACGAGCCTTGCGTGCCGCCCGATGACAGGCCCTACTTCCGGCCCAACGCTACCGCCTCGCGCGGGCAGCTTGCCAAGATCGCGGCCAATGCCGCCGGGTTCACCGATCCTATCCCACCGGGCACGCAGACCTTCGCGGACGTGCCGGAGGGGAGCACTTTCTACCTATACATCGAGCGACTTGGCATGCGCGACGTGATGCAGGGCTACCCTTGCGGCGGGGTGGGCGAGCCATGCGACCCTGAGAACCGACCATACTTCAGGCCAGGCAATACCGTGACGCGGGGACAGGCCGCCAAGATCGTATCAAATACGTTTGTGTTTGTCCTCAACTGCCAACCGGCCGACGCTCGGTAGGGACGAAGTACCTAGAGAAACTCAATATTACGGCTGATCCATCTCACGGATGGAGGCCGTATCATGCTTGTGCACCTTGTCCCCGGTGACGTTGTGGTATAGGCCCATGTATGAAAAGAGTGCAAAGTCACTATGAAGCCAACTACGTAGGGATTTGTCATTCTGAGCGAAGCGAAGAATCTCGTCCTTCACGCATGATCTTTTGGAGCGAGATTCTTCGCTTCGCTCAGAATGACAAGCTTGTAGTTGGTTCGCACAACCGAGCCTTTGTGCTGGTGTTGTACTCTTTCCTACGTGAGCCTGTGGAATATAATTGTTCGTATATCTTCAAGGCCCTATCCGCATGAAAGATCGTTTACAGTCTCTAACCTCCAACCGGTTGTTCTGGCCTCTGCTCCTGATCGTGATGGCTCTGCTCATCGCGGGCGGCACGCTCATAGTCCTCAACAGGCAAGAGAGGGCCGCTTCCCAGAGAGATGATACTTCCCTCGTGTTGCGCGTCTATTTCAACGACCGCGCCGAGCGCGACCGCCTGGCGGCAGAGCTTGCCCCGGAGGAGGCGGCCACCACCGGCGGCTATCTGACGGTCATCTCCGACCGGGAGGCCTACGAGAGCATGAAGGCGCGCGGCCTCAGCGTCGAGATAGACGCGGAGCAGGTCCGGCAGCAAGACGATCTGAAGTTGCTGGCCCAGTCCAACCCCGGACTGTTGTTTGGTGATTACCGCACGGTCGAGGAGGTGTATGCCTATATGGACCGACTGGCGGCTGCCCACCCTACGCTTGTCGAGAAGCTGGATATCGGCGATTCGTGGTGCAAGCTGCACCCAGGCGAATGCACCCAGCCCGACTCCCACGGCGGTTACGACCTGTATGTGTTACATATCACCAACCGCGACATCCCCGGCCCGAAGCCGGTCTTCTGGCTCGACGCGGGTACGCACTCGCGCGAGATAGCCGGCCCTGAGATGGCGACCCGCTTCATGGGCCAACTGCTGGATAGATACGACAGGGACCCCGACTCGCGGTGGCTGGTGGACTGGCACGATATTTGGATCATGCCGCTGGTCAACCCCGACGGCTATCGCCTGGTGGGGCCGGACTCGGACCGACCGATGAAGCATCGCAAGAACGCCGACAACGACGACGGGTGTGAAGTCTACCCATCTACAAGCGACACCCAGTTCGGCACGGACATCAACCGTAACTTTCCGTATAAGTGGGGTTGCTGCAAAGGGTCCTCCACCAACGCTTGCGAGCAAGACTATCGCGGACCGGAGTCTGCGTCCGAGCCTGAGACGCAAGCCCTCACGTCTCAACTTGAACAACTCTTCCCCGACCAACGCGGCTCGAGCGATGCTGACCGCGCACCTATCACTACGACCGGCATATACCAGGCGCTGCACAGCTACGGGCCCCTCAATCTGATACCGTGGGGCTGGACCGATAAGGCCGCTCCCAATGGCAAGGATCTACTGAATATTGGGAATCACATGCGCGCGGGCAACGCATTTCCCACGGGCAACGGCTACAAGGCGTGCCGGGTGGGCGACTGCCTTTATCTAGCCGACGGCGGGAGCATCGACTGGCTGTATGGTACGCGGGGGATAGCTTCGTTCAGCACGGAGCTGGGCGACAATGGCTTCTTCCCACCATACAGTAAACTGCCTGGGCTGTGGAACGAGAACAAGGGAATGCTCACCTACAT
>JBAURA010000574.1:0-2924 GCA_049580985.1 Chloroflexia bacterium | reverse complement strand
CTGTGATCTTGCCTCAACAGGGCACCCACAAGGGGTGCCCCTACGATGTTCGTTCTCTTATTGCTGGTCGTTAGACGAGCCTTCCTTCTGATATTCACTTCAGGGCCGAGGTGGATTACAAGCGGGGAAGAAGGTGTTGGCTACGATCTTGGTGGTCTGGCCCCTGGTCACGTTGTGCGCGGGCCTGAAGTAGGGCCTGTTGTCCGGGGGAGCGCATGGCTCGGCTTCGCCGCCGCATGGGTAGCCCGACATGACTCCTCTTGTGATCAGGCGCTGTATGAAGTCGTAGAAGGTGCTGTTAGGGGGCACGTCCTCGAAGGTCTGCCCTGCTGCCGGCTCCTGGAAGTTGGCGGCATTGGAGACGATTTTGGCGAGTTGGCCCCTGGTGGCGGTGGCGTTGGGCCTGAAGTAGGGACGGTTGGCAGGCGGGATGCATGGCTCTCCTGGGCCGCCGCATGGATAGCCTGACATTACCTCCCTGGATACCAGCCGCTCTATGAAGTCGTAGAAGGTGGAGCCTGGGAGCACATCCTCGAAGGTCTGGCCTGTTACCGGCTCCTGGAAGCCTGCGGAGTTGGAGACTATCTTGGCTATCTGGCCTCTCGTTACGTCGTTGTTGGGCCGGAAGGTGCCATCGGGATAGCCGCTGATTATGCCCCTGCATGCGAGGCAGCGCACAAACGAGTAGAAAGTGCTCCCCTCAAGCACGTCTATAAAAGCGACCGTACAGGCCGTAGGGGTAGAGGTAGGGGCAACGGGCGTGTTGGTGGGAGAGGCGGTTGTGGTTGTGGCCGTGCGTGTGGCTGTGGCTGTAGCCGTGGATGGGGGTTGGGTGCTGGTAGCCGTGGGAGGAGGTGGGGTGTTGGTGGCGGATAGTGTAGCTGTGGGAGTGCCGGGAGTGCCCTCGAATACTTTGAGGGCGAAGGCTTCGGTGCTGTTTGGCCCGAAAGTGTAACCTGTTAGGTACACGCCGCCCTGCCCATCTATCGCCAGGCCGCCACTTTCATATTGCGTGTAGCCGGTGGCGGCAGGCAAGTAGCTGGAGTAGATCAACGAGGAGCCTGAGGAGTGCAGCTTGGTGAGGAACACGGTCGAGTAGCCGCCCGTGCCGGGCGGAATGGGGTTGGCGGTGGGGAAATCGAGGGAGCCTGCCTGACCGGTTATGTACACGTTGGAGGCGCTGTCTATGACGATGCCTCTGCCTACATCGAGAGAGCCAGGGTTGTTGCCTCCGAGGAACGTAGAGAAGATGAATTGTGAGCCTGTGGGGTTCAGCTTGGTGATAAATACGTCCGTTATGCCTCGCAGATTGGCCTGGAAGGCGTTGAAGGTGGGGAAGTCGGTTGAGGAGGCCATGCCCGTGATGTAGGCATTGCCCGCCGCATCGGCTGTTATGTCGGAGCCACCATCGCTGAAGTTGTCGTCGCCTCCCAGGTGGGTGGAATAGATGAATGCCGAGCCGGCAGGGTTCAACTTGGTCACGAAGGCATCGCCCTCGCCACCTCCGTAGGCGGGTTGGATGGCGTTGGCTACGGGGAAGTCACCCGAGTTAGTATAGCCTGTGACGTAGATGTTGCCGGAGGGATCTAGCGCGATGCCGGTACCCACATCAGAATTTACCTCTCCGCCGCTACCGCCGAGGAAGGTGGAATATAGCAGTTGATCGCCGGCAGGGTTGAACTTGGTTACGAATACGTCGGCCTCGCCGCCTCCATAGGTGGGCTGGATAGGGTTCAGAAGGGGGAAATCAGGGGAGCCGGTTTCGCCGGTCACGTAGGCGTGGCCGGAGGGATCAACGGTGATGGAGTAGCCTATGTCGCCGTTGCTGCCCTTGAGTGGCGTGCCGCCCAGGTAGGTGGAGTAGACGAGGTCGGAGCCGCTTGCATTGAGCTTGGTCACGAACGCGCCGGGGCTGTCGGGCTGGTAAGCATTCCTGGTGGGGAAGTCGTCCGAGTCGGTGCGCCCGGTCAGATAGACGTTGTTCGCGCTGTCGATGGCGATACCGAAGCCCCGCTCCTGGGAGCTACCGCCCAGGTAGGTCGAGTAGAGCAAGGTAGAGCCGTCGGCGCTCCACTTCGATACGTACACGTCGTTGATGCCGTGGAGGGTAGGCTGGAAGGGGTTTACCAGGGGGAAATCGGAGGATGTGGTCCACCCAAGCACGTAGGCATTGCCCGCGGAGTCCAGGACTACGCGATGGGCGAAATCGTTGTTACTGCCGCCAAAATGGTTGTAGTAGACCACCACGGGATCTATGGTGAGCGGGTATGCGGGATCGTAGCTATCGACGCCAAACCCTATGCTGTTGTCGCTATGCAGGATGTAGCGGGCGGCGACCATGCGGCGCTCGCCACCGATCTCCTGCCAGGCAACGGGCGCGCGCTCTGTTATTTCGGATTTTGGATTTCCGATTTTGGATTTGAGGGTGACGTGGAGGTTGCCTTCCGCGTCTATGGATAGGCTTTGTGCGGTGTCGTAGCGCCAGCGTATTACGGTGGGGTCGGTGCCTGCCGAGAGGGTGTAGGTGCCTTTGAGGCTCGCGCTATTGCCTTCGTAGCGGAGGTCTATGCCGTGGTAGAGGCCGTTGTAGGTGATGTGAGAGTAGGTGGGCAGGGCGGTGCGCCACTGGGCGGGATCGTTGCCGAGGAGGTAGTTGACTCGTGCGGGTGTATCAGCGCCGTGCGCTATATCGACCTGGGGGTCTGCTCCCAGGAAGCGCATACGCACGAGGTCGGGTTGCGGGGCATCAATTTGGGGTGCAAGCCAGAAGGCTGAGGGACGCGGGCTATCGGGCGCGGCCTCATGTGTGGAGCGGAGGAGGGTGACTTCGGCGGGGGTGAAGAAGAGGATGCCACCTGAACTGTGGGCCAGGAAGCGCGCGGAGGGATCGGCCTGGCCGGCGTTAGGCTCGAACAAGAGGGGGT
>JBAURA010000573.1:0-3870 GCA_049580985.1 Chloroflexia bacterium | reverse complement strand
CCATATCGTCTACCTGGGTGCCACTCCCCAGGAGTTTGTCGCCGCCTGCGAGCAGGCCATGTCCGAGACGCCGGGGCAGAAACGAACGCGCATCGAGCGCGGGAAAGAGGTACTGGCAAGCACCTCGTGGGACACCACCTCCGCGGCCATCGAAGCTCTCATCCAGAAGGAGATCGCCCGGCGTGTTCCCGTTTCCGTATAACATCCAACTACTACGACCTAGAAAGAGCAATATGAACACTACACTTTTCGCCTCAACACTCGCAAATAAAAGAAACAACGCATCGACCGTCATTATAGGTGCCGGGCCGACCGGCCTGAGCGCGGCTTATCACCTGGGCGAAAGCTCTCTCCTGCTCGACCAGAACGAAACGGTCGGCGGTTGGTGCCGCTCCATACAGGAAGGTGGCTTCACATTCGACTACGCGGGCCACATCATGTTCTCCAAGGACGACTACGTGCACGAGCTTTATAAGCTCCTGCTGGGCGATAACGTGCACTGGCAGGACCGCGAGGCATGGATCTTCAGCAAAGGGACCTACACCCGCTACCCCTTCCAGGGCGCGCTCTACGGCCTCCCGCCCGATGTAATCAAAGAATGCATCATGGGCGCGATAGAAGCCAGGTACGGCGGCCTCAGCCCTGCCGAGAGCAACGCAGTGCGTGTCTCCACGAACGGCTACCACGGCAACGGCAACGGTCACTCTAATGGGCACTCCAACGGACATTCCAACGGCCATTCTAACGGGCATGGCAACGGCAAGCCCGACGAGCTAACGGACTGCTGCGCGGACGGCACGATAGTCGAAACGCTATCTGCTTGCGAGTTGCCCGAATATACTGTCGAATACAGGGGCGAGCCGCGCAACTTCGAGGAGTTCATCTACAAAGTGTGGGGCGCGGGCATCGCCAAGCACTTCGCCGTGCCCTACAACAGGAAGTTGTGGGCCGTACCTCTCAACGAGATGGAGACCTCCTGGCTGGGAGGGCGCGTGCCCATGCCCGACCTTGCGGAGATGCTCGAAGGCGCGCTCAAACCCGTCGGCAAACCTATGGGTCCGAACGCGGTGTTCGGCTACCCCCTGCGCGGCGGCTTCCAGGCGCTCATGGACGGCTTCCTGCCCCACCTGCGCGGTCAACTACGCCTGGGCATGCGCGTGGCCTCCGTCTCACCACGACGCCACGAATTGACCCTGGACGACGG
Source organism: Chloroflexia bacterium (assembly GCA_049580985.1). Lineage (GTDB taxonomy): Bacteria > Chloroflexota > Chloroflexia > QHBQ01 > JADMIH01 > JADMIH01. The sequence continues at coordinate 2,666 of JBAURA010000573.1, read as the reverse complement.
CTCTACCATCGCATACGACCAACTGATCAGCACGATGCCCCTCCCCAGGCTGGTGGCAGCCCTCGACGAAGCCCCGGCTCACGTGCTTGCAGCGGCCAATGGCTTGCGGCACGTCTCGGTACGTTGCGTTAACCTCGGCATCGGGCGCGAAAACCTGACCGATAAGCACTGGATCTACTACCCCGAGGATACCGTCTTCCACCGCATCTTCGTGCAGGGCAACGCCAGCCCTGGGTGCAACCCGCCGGGCGGCTTCGGCCTCACCTGCGAGATCACCTACTCCGAATACAAGCCCCTGCCCGCCGACGGCGACGACCTTATACAACTCTGCATTGACGACTGCCGCCGCGTCGGCATCTTCACCGAGCACGACCCGGTGTTAGTGGCGAACCAGGTAGACATGCCCTACGCCTACGTGGTCTACGATCATGCTCGCAAGCGCAACGTAGATACCATACGCGAATGGCTGCTGCAACACGACATAGTGCTGGCCGGGCGCTACAGCGAGTGGGAATACTACAACTCCGACCACGCCTTCATCGCCGGTAAGCGGGCGGCTGAGGCGGTGCGCCAACTCCAGGCGGAACGCAATATGCCCAACGCCTTCCTCGACAGCGTCGGTTCGACCATGACGGTGTAAGCCGCTGCGTATCGGACGAAAGGAATAGAGTACATACATGGTAAAGATTAATGTCGGCTTCATAGGCGCCGGGGGCATAGCCTCGCGCCATATAGGGAACTTGCTTGCCTTCAACGACGTGCGCATAGCAGCGCTGGCCGATCCGGCTACGGATAGAGCACGCGAGCAGGCTGCGCGCTGCCCCGGCCCCGCCCAGGTATATAGCGATTACCGGCAGATGCTCGACCGCGAGCAGCTTGATGCCCTCTATATCTGCGTGCCGCCTTTCGCGCATGGAGCGCCTGAGCTTGCCGCCGTCGAGCGCGGCCTCCCCTTCTTCGTCGAAAAGCCCCTCGCCGCCGGCGCAGACACCGCCGATACCATCGCCATGCGGGTGGCCGAGGCGGGGCTGATTACGGCGGTCGGCTACCACTGGCGATACCTGGATACGACCGAAGAGGCGCGCGAACTGCTCGACAAGCACCCTGCCCGCCTGGCGCTGGGCTACTGGCTGGACAGCACGCCCCCACCCGCCTGGTGGCGCAACGAGGCGCAATCGGGCGGCCAGATGGTGGAGCAAACCACCCATATCTTCGACCTGGCCCGCCTGCTGGTGGGCGATGTGGAACGGGTATACGCCGCCGGTGCGCGCACCGAGCGCGCCGCCTTCCCCGATCTCGACGTATGCGATGTATCGGTAGCTACCCTGCACTTCAAGGGGGGCGCGCTCGGCCAGATGGCCTCTACGTGCCTCCTCAACTGGCCCCACCGTATCGGCCTCCACCTCTTTTCCGATTCCCTGGCAATCGAGCTGTCCGAGTTCGAGATAATGGTGGACACGGGACGCGGAAGGCCCGTGCGCCAGGCGCAAGGCGACCCGTTCGTGCGCGAGGACCGGGACTTCATCGACGCGGTCGCGGGCAAGACCAACCGCATCCGCACGCCCTACGCCGAAGCCCTCCGCACCCACCAACTCACGACCACCGCCGCCCGCTCGGTGCGCGAAGGCCGCGTGCTCGACGTTGAAGATAGGGCATTGCATCTCGCGACAGGAATCATGTCTTGAGCGACAAAGTTACCTTCGGTTGGATCACCCAGCCCGCGCTATTCGACGTGCCCCCAGGCAAAGACCCCCGCGACCCGGAAATCGCCCGCGACCTGATCGAGGCCAACGAGAAGCATATCGCGGTTGCCCGGCAGGGCGGCTTCGATACGATCTGGGTAGAGGACCATATGAACTGGGGCGACAAGTCCCACCTCGAATGCTTCACCAACCTGGCGTGGCTGGCGGGCCGCCACCCCGACATGTCGTACGGCACGATGGTGTGCGGGCAGGCGTTCCGCAATCCCTCTTTGCTGGCCAAAATGGCCGCCAACCTGCATCTCCTCACGGGAGGCAAATTCATCCTGGGCCTCGGCGCCGGCAACAATCCCGGCGAGCACTACGAGTACGGCTACACCTTCCTGCCTCCCGCCGAGCGCATCGCCCAGACCGAAGAGGCCATCCGCGTCATACGCGCCCTCTGGACCGAGAGTCCCGCCAGTTTTGAAGGCCGCCATTACTCGATCCATAACGCGTTCTCGTCCCCTTTGCCCTCCTCCATCCCCCTGATGATCGGCGGCATGGGCGAGAAGAAGCTGCTCAAGCTGGTGGCCCAATATGCCGATTGGTGGTGCGCCGACATCGCCCCCGTAGACGTGGTGCGCCGCAAAGTCGAAGTCCTCAAGGAGCACTGCCGCCAGGTAGACCGCGACCCCTCCGACATAGTGCACGCCCAGGACGTATGGATCAGCGTGGAGGACGATTCCTCGCGCGCCGTGCGCTGGGATAACCTCCACATCGTGGCCGGTAATCCCGAAGAGGTAGCCACCGAGCTTCGCCAATACATAGACCTCGGCGCGCGTCACCTACAGATCCGCTTCATGGACTACCCCCACACCGCCGGCATGGAGCGCTTCATCGAGCGCGTGATGCCCAGGCTGGGATAACCTGAGTTCCTGGTTCCTGGCTCCTGGTTCCTAGTTCCAAGTTGGTTTAGCTCAGAAC
>JBAURA010000572.1:0-6509 GCA_049580985.1 Chloroflexia bacterium | reverse complement strand
GCCCAGGCCGCGCGCCCGGCGGTCCATTTAAGGGTCAGGAGGTCTTCGGGACGTGCCGCCGGCTGCTCAACCGTCTCCTGAGTCGTCGGTGGAGATACCTCCTCCAGTATTGCAGGTTCCGCGAGTGACTGCAATCGGCGGGTGACGAGGGGCGGGATGCTCTCCTCGATATGGACCGCCGAGGTGCCTGCGAACTGCTCCGGTTCCTGCTCATCAGCGGCTTCGGGCAGCACGGTAGTCGGCAGGTCTGTGGCGGCGATCTCCTCTGTGGACCATACAAGCCAGTTGGTCGTGGGGTGGATGGCTCGCAGTGGCACTGTTGGCTGGTCCAGCTCGTGCCCGTTGTCAGTGGAGGTCGCGCCGTTGGGGTGGAGTAGGTCGGAATCTATCTCTGGGGTCGAGGGCAAGGCGGCGAAATCGAGTGGCTCGGCAGGGGGTATGTCGGCGTCTTCACGCAGGCTACCGGCCTGGGGGCCAGGCTCGGTGCGGTCGCGCAGGCCGTACAGGATGTAATAGATGGCGACGGCGCTCCCCAGCGCAATGAGCATCCAGGCTTGCACGTAGAACTTGAAGACCGTGTTCATCCGGTAGTATTCGCCGCCCGCATTGTGGTCACCCAGGTAGACGACCTCCACGCCGAGGACGACGATCAGGCCGACGACGAAAACGAGACCTCCGGCCAGGGCCGCTGCCGAGCGGGTGGTGCTGAGGAGCGTACCCATGAGGCCGCCGATGATGGCTATGAGGAGGGCGAGGACCGGCTGGCCGGTGGCGATTTGCAGGGCAGTGACCGCCGCGGTGCCGGCGAGGATCGCAAAGCCCGACCACAGGGGTATGACACCGGGCTGGTAGGAAGCAGGACGCGGCATGACAACCCGCTGCCGCTGGTCCTCTATATGCGCGTCGGCCACCCAGTTTGGCATCACCGGCTGTGCCTGTACGTCCTGTTCGCCAGGGTATACATAGGCTTCCAGGGGTGCGCTCGCAACTTCTGCATCTTCTACGCCGTCAGGCTCGCGCGCTCCTATCAGGGGTACGAGGGAGTCGCCGTTGGGACCGGCGTCGATAGTCGCGTGCGCATGGTCGCCGTCACCTGTATCTTCACCAGCTGTATCTTCGCCCGGAAGGTGGGCAGGCAACGTATCGACGGGCGCGATGCTATCTGGTACCTCCGGGCTGAGTTGTAGCGCCTCCTCCGCGCTCTCTTCAGCACGGTTTTCCGTGCGGAAGTAGACGGTCGCGCTCGGTTGGGCCGACCCTGTAGCGCCGGAGAGCGCGGGGGTTAGAGCAAAGCGACGCCTGCGTAGCGGGACCAGGAGTCCTTGCTCGCGCTCAGGCGAGGGTTCGTATGTGATGGCGCCGGCGGTGGCGACGCTTGGCTGGCGGGCAGGCTCCTGCGGGCCGGGCACTATGCCGAGCAGGTCGGCCAGGGCCGCGCGCCAGGGGAAGTTCCACAAGCGAACGGCGAGATAGGAGAGGGCGATGAACATGAAGATTCCCCAGGCCGCCAGGAATTCCCAGATAGTGGTACGCCGCATGATGAAGTTGGTGCCGGGGATCAGACCGCCGTCCACGAGGAAAGAGAGCTTGGTGAAGAAGGCTTTGAAGTTCAGGAAGAAGGGAAGATAGGCGAGCACGGCCACCAGGGCCGCCACGCCGACGGACGCGAAGGCGGCGAGAGTGAAGGTGAGCGCACCGCGCAAGCCAAGCGGTTTGTCGGGCGCAACGGTCTCAAGCACGCGGCCATCGGGATCAGTGGGCGCGGCCTTGCGCGACAGGAGTAGCGCGACGAAGGCAGCGCCTCCCAGGAGGCCGACGAAGGTGGGGAAGTCCCAGGAGTTGGTGACGAACAGCCCGCCCAGGGTGAGGGCCGTCAGGGCAAAGGTGAGGAGCCCCGCCCAGCCGTGGCCCCACATCCATTGCAGGGCAGAGAGGGCGCGCGCCCGCAGATCGGCGAACCAGCCCGCGCCGGCGGAGGCAAGCGACGGTATGTAGCGGCCCGCCAGGGCGATGTTCACCGCCAGCGCGGTCGCCATGAGGGTGAAAGGCATGTCGATCAGGTGAGGGTGAAGATCGCCGTAGAGGAAGCTCCAGAAGGGGAACTCATTGATCGTGAATGGGATGACGCGGCTGGGGGGCCAGAAGTAGAACTCGGTAAACGGGCGCGTGAAGCCTTCGGTGTTCAGCCCCAGGTTGCGGCCCAGATCGAGCAGGCCGGCGGCTGTGCCTGGGAAGACGACCATGATCCACATCACTATGCTCGAGAGGTTGCCGATGACCATCATCAGCACGCCCCCAAGCAGGCCGAAGGCCATGCCGACGCGAGACACTTCGTGGATGCTGCCGCGCCTGGCCCGGCTCCAGGCTACGAGGTTGTAGACGATGGAGGCGGCGGCGATGAAGGTGAGGGCATAGATGACGGTGAGACCGAGGTTGAAGGCAATCGCTGGGTCGATCCCCACCAGCTTTATGAGGCAGGCGATGATGAATTGGCCGTGGTAGTAGTAGTTGACGTAGCCACCGGCGAAGAATGGATCGGCGGGGGGCATCCAGGGGCTGCGGAGGGTGGAGTTGAGGAAGCCGAACTCCATCGTCTTCTCGCCGCCGAAGACGGTATGCCAGACGTCGGGGTTGAGCATGCGTATGAAGAGCATGAGGACGAAGGCGAGCAGAAACAGGCCCTCGTAGAAGATGATGAGGTTGCGCTTGCGCCGGATGAAATCGCGGATCTCAAAGCGGGCACCCAGCCGCCAGAGGAGGAGAGAGAAGGCAGATAGAAGCACGAGCGCGAATAGCACGCTCCAGAAGGTAAACGGGACCAGGCGCGCGCTGGCGAGCAGCCAGACGATCCACGAGACTACCAGGAGGCCGGCCAGCTTGGCGAAAGCGTAGCCACGGTCGGGCAGCCGCCGCATGACCGTGAAGACGATGGGCATGGCGGCGAAGCCCAGGAGGTAAACGGCGAGCAGCCAGAGGGCGACGCCTATCCACTGCGTATCCTCCTGGGCCAGGGGGTTCCAGGCGTAGTCGCCTACCTCCGGCTGGGCGGACAGCGGCTCGTCGTACATGAGGGACTTGTCGCCGTACACGGTGGAATGCCGCGTGGCGCTGTACTCCTCCATGGGGAAGTTGAGGGCGGGGCTGAAGAGGGTGCGTAGCTGGTCCTCGGTGAGGGTGGATACTTTCTGGAAGAGGTCAACGCGAGGGTGGTCGTATACCGTGAAGCTCTCGTCGGCTAGCTGGTCGTCGAATTTGATGCCGAAGATCTCAGGGGTGATGTGCTCGGTGTGGACGCGCACGTATCCCAGCTTCTCGGCGAAAAGTAGCTGATAGAAACGAATCTGGACCGGGTAGCGCCAGGGTAGGCGGGGGATGGAGCCGTATAGGCGATTGCTAGTTAACGAGATAACGTCAACCTTGCTCATCAAGTCCTTGATGTAGTTGAACTCGTCATCGAAGGCACGGTCATCGTACAGATTGAATATGTATTCGTCGCCAGTTCTGAACCCCACCAGGCCAGGCAGGTCGCGGTCCCACCCTTCGTGGCTGATGGAGGCCCCGGCGGGCAGGTTGGCGTTTGCCCACTGGTTGGCCCGCACGCGCGTGTGCTCGTGGGTGTAGATATTCAGGAAGGCAATCGACCAGAGCAAGGCGAACGTGAGGGAGGCCACGGTGAGAACGGGGAAGAAGCTGCGTTGGAGACCGCGAACGGTAAACCCTCGCTCGCCTTCGGTCCGGGGCCAACGCTGCGCTGCCCAACGCGCCCCACGCTCGAGGAAGGCAGCGGCCATGATGGCGAAGACCGGCACCAGGGGCAGCATGTAGCGCATCCACTTGGTCTCACCGATCAGGATAGTGAGGAAATAGGGGATGGCAAAGGAGAGCAACATAAGCTCGGCGGGCCGGCGCTTGAGCGCGAGCCAGAGCGCGAGCAGAAGCCCCGCCAGCATGATCAGGCCGGGGACCACGCCTACGCCCCAGAAGATAAGCTGCTCGAAGTGGAAGAGGACCGGGACGGTGCCGACATACTGGCGAGTGTATGGAACGTCGCTCTCTCCGCTCTGGTGTGCGGCTTCCTCAACGATTACCTGGCCCCAGGGATTGGACATCAGGAAATCCTTCACGGAATCCTGAAACGTCTGCCCCTGGGCGGGCACGATTTTGGCATAATCGAACTGCCACAGCGCGTAAGGCTCGGTAAGGGAGAAGCCCACAAGAGAGAAGAGGGCCGCGATCAGGACATAGCGCAGGCCGCGCCTGAAATGCTGTCCGAACGTGAAGGAGCGTTCGGTAGCGGAGGCCGGGACCACGCCTACAGGATCGTCCAGATCTGCCCCCAGCTTGCGGCTGCGCTTGCGGTAAGCTGCTCTCAGGACGACCGCCGCGATCACCATCAAGAATACGAGCGCGCTGGTCACCTTGCTGGCGACCGACAGGCCTACGAAGAGGCCCGCGCCGGCAGCCGCCCACCACGACGGCTTTTGCATAAGGACGACGCTGAAGTAGAGGCCGGCCATCATGAAGGCCACGAGGAACGGTTCGGTGATGTAGAAGTGAGCGATCTGTATGTGGGTGACCGCCAGCGCCACGAGTGCCGCCGCGATGAGGGCGGTGCGGGTGGAATAGAGTCTGCGCGCTATCAGGAAAACGAGCAGAATAGTGATCAGGTCGAAGATGGAGGCCATCGTGCGGCCCACCATCTGAGCGCCCCAGTAATCGCGAATGTAGAAGTTGTTGTGGCTCGGATTGACGACCTGGACCGCTTGATCGGCCACCCAGGCGGCAGCGCGGGAAATGTAGACCGGCAGCGCGCCCCACGGGTAGCGGGCCGACGCGCGCAGGTTGAGTGGGCTGGCCCCTGGGTTAAAGACCTGGTCGAAGGACGAGGGCCATTGGAGGCCGAGCGTAGCGCCGACGATGGCGATCTCGTCGGGGTGCTGGCTGGTGCCCTGGTCGAAGTTGCGGTCGAAGAACCGGAAGAAGGCCGCTACTGTCAGGATAACGGCCAGGAGGAACGGAGTGCGATAGCGCTCCCAGAATGAGGGCCGCGCCTCGTCCACTATCTCATACTCGATCTCCTCGACCTGCTCCGTGTTATTTGCTAGGGACAAATGGAGGCTCCTGACAGACTACCCTGTGGCATGGCAAGGGCATGAAACATGCGACCGCCAGGCCACAGACGACGATTGCGCAGGGTACAGCTATCTCCCATTGATTTCAAAGTTTAACATAGATTTGGTGGCTGTAGCAAGTCTGGGCGACACGCAAGCTCGATAGTTGGTAGTGTAGTCGAGATGGTGGTTGACATTGGGCGCGGGTTGTGGCTAAAGTGAGTGCTATGTTCGGAGGAGTGAGTATGTTCAATTATTGTCCGGTGTGCGGGGCGGCGCTGTCGGAGGCGCATTTGCCGACCGAGGATAGGCCGCGCCTGGTGTGCACGGCTTGCGGCCACGTGTTTTACCTCAATCCGAAGATCGTCAGCGGCACCCTGCCAATAGAGGGCGGCAAGGTGTGGCTGCTCAGGCGCGGGATCGAGCCTCGTTATGGGTTCTGGACCTACCCGGCGGGCTACCAGGAGATGGATGAGAGCACGGAGGACGCCGCACGCAGGGAGACATGGGAGGAACTGGGTTTGCACGTGGAGATTTCGCGGCTGTTCGGCGTCTATTCACGGGCGGGTAGCCACGTTGTGAACGTGGTGTACATGGCGAGCCTGGCGGGGGGCGCAAGCGCGCCCATGTTGACGACGGAGGCGATTGAAATCGGCTTGTTCGCGCCGGACGAGATTCCGTGGGATGAATTGGCCTTCCTCAGCACCGAGGCCGTGCTGAAGGATTGGGTCGCGGAATCGGCGGCCGGCTAATGCACATGAGGTATCCACTCACAGGGTTGTGCCCTCGGTAGATCCCACGGACAATAATGAAGATTAAGTTGATCAGGTAATGGTGCCTGCGGTGAGAAAACACCCGGACAATAAATTGTCGGGCTACGCAAACGAAGTCCGCCTGCGCGGACTGTCTTGAGCAGAGATCGAGGTTATTACCTGAGCAAGTTCGTAATGTTCATAAACTGCGGACTTCGCTCGCGTAGCCCCAATTATGGGCGTTAAGAACTCTCGGCGGTGTTCTTGGCCGGATTGGGGGATAACTAGGCTTCGCCCGCGTTGCCGGCTTCAGCTTCGGGGCTTTCAGTGTCGCCAGCGCGGCGTTTGGAGTTTGATTTGGGGCGCGAGGGTGACGCGGCGGGGGCGGTGGCCGTAGCTCTGCCTTTGCCGCCTGCTGAGGTTTGCGGGGCGGCCTCTGCCTTGCGGCGAAGGGTGAATTTGGCGTCTTTTGCCCTGTGTTTCTGAGTGGCGCGTCTACGAGTCTTGTTCATCTTGGTGCTTCTCCTCCCGTGGTATTGGTGGCGATACTGAGCTTCCAGGCGTGGGGTAGTCGATCTCCTCAGGTTCTTGAGCGAAAGGGGGCGCGGGCTGGTACGAAAGCTCGGTGTGAGGCATGGGGTAATCG
>JBAURA010000571.1:0-9099 GCA_049580985.1 Chloroflexia bacterium | reverse complement strand
TCGTCTCAATCATTGATGCGGAGTGAAGTTGTCAGTTGTCAGTTGTCGGTTGTCAGTTCACACCAATCACTGACCACTGACAACTGACAACCGACAACTGACAACCGACAACTGAATTCCCTCACATCCCCCACGGGACCCACTCCCCACGCTCGTCGATGACGCTGGCGCATCCCTCTTCGTCCCAGTGGATGATCCGTCCCTCGCGCATAATAATGGCCGCGCGAGTGCGGGCCACTTTCTCGTCGGTGGTAGTGTCGTTGAGGCCCCAGGCGCAGTAAATCTGCCCGTTGGTGCGGCTGATAGTGCGCTTATCCTTGAAGCCCATGCGCGTTGCGATCTGCTCGTTAGTCATCCCGGCGGCCAGCATGCGCGCCACCGCCTGCTCGTTCGGCTCCAACACCGACATAGGCGATTGCTCGTCCTTATGCCGCACCTCCTGCACGCGCGACTCGATCTCCGAGTCGATGAAGCTGTGCCCCGCCACGGCATCCCTCACCAGGGGCACTATCATTGACGGCAGCAAGTAGTTCGACTTGCGCACGTAAGCGTAGTGGCTCAATATGCCGGACCGTCTGAAATCGCGGAAATAAGCGTCGTCGTCCTGGATCGAGTAGAAGACCACCGGCAGGCGTGGGAACTCGCGCCGTATCGCTACCGCCGCCTCTATGCCGTTCATCTGCCCCTCCAGGCGCACATCCATCAGCACCGCGTCCGGCTTGCGGCTCAAGCAGTACGTAAGGGCAACTTCGCCACTGGCGCAGTCATCCAACACGCGCACCTCGCCCGTCGCCTCCAGTCCCTCGTGCATGGCGGGGCGCAGCTTGTCATTGTCCTCTACTAACAGCAGATTGATCATATTATCCTCTTCTTATCCTCTTCCCTACACACTATATCCACTTCTGAGCCTAACATCCACCGGGATGAGTGTCAAGCACCCAGGTGTGGGTAGAACGCCCCTCAGAGTGTCGTACAGGCGCACTCTGAGACCATATACGCCCCCCTCAAGAGGTCGTGCCGGCCACGACCACGGCTATACAATTGCCCAACGTAGCAACAGGGAAAGCAGGGCTGCTACCCTACCAGGGGGATGTGCACCGCAACCACAATAGTGTCGCATAAAGATGCTGGCTCGTAGGGGCGGGTCCCCGTGCCCGCCCTCTCTATTGACCTTGATCATGACGATATACGAACAGGCATGTAAGGGAACCCACCCCTACGAGATTAACGCGACAGGATTGAGGTGCACCCTCTCTCCCCTTTACCTGGAGTCGTTTGAACAGAGCCTATTAGTGAAGATGGAGGTGGCCGGAATGGAATGGCTGGAGCACTTCGAGCACAATGCTGCTAACCGCATGGACATACCCTGGCAGTTGGGCGTCCACGTTGAGCCGTACCTGCGGGTGCCTCTCGTACGGTCGTTGCAGCGATTTCAGGTTGGCGAGCAAGGAGACGGCAAGCACCTGATCAGAGCAGCGCGCTCGGCCGGCGACCCCGTCTATGCACGCACGGTCGAGCTTTTCATCCGGGAGGAGCAGGGACACTCGCGGCTCCTTGCCTCGCTGCTGGCCGCGATGGGCGCTCCCCTGCTGAAATGGCACTGGAGCGATTTAGCTTTTATGCAGTTGCGCCGCCTGTGCGGGCTGAGGGTGGAGTTGCTTGTGCTCCTATCAGCCGAGATGATCGCCAAGCGCTACTACCGCGCTCTCTACGAAGGCACCGGCGACCCCGTATTGCGCGCAGCCTTCGCCCAGGTTTTGAACGACGAGCTGGGGCACGTCGCGTTCCATATCGACTTCCTGCAACGTGGCTTCGCTGATCTTCCCGGCCCGGCTCGTCACCTCATACGCACGGCGTGGCGCGCATTCTTCGCGGCGGTATGCCTGGTGGTCGCTCACGATCACCGCAGCGTACTCAAGGCCGTAGGTGTAGCCCCCGGCGAATTCCTCCACGACTGCCACCAGATCTTCAAGGAAACATCCAGGGCTATATTCAACCCCGAATTGGCGGTAGCCGTCTAGCACTCACACCCGCCCTGCACGCAGGTAAATGGCGCTGGCATACTCCATTAGATGTATCTTTTGCAAAACAGCCCCAAAACCTGTCCCGTTTTCGATCACCAATGCCATATAGCATATAGAGGGGCTGAATCAACCGACGAAAGACGAAAGACGAAAGACGATGAACGATGGCCGCTCATAGCTTCCCAACGAAAACAGAAACCAATAAAGAAACCTCTGCTATCTCTGCGTTGAACCCCCACCCTAACCCAAGATAAAGCCCAACTCCACCGACAACCGACAACCGACAACTGACAACCGTCCACCGTCCACCGTCCACCGTCCACCGTCCACCGTCCACCGTCCACCGTCCACCGTCCCCAAAGGAGCTTCCCATGAACGAGCACGTTTAGACCCTTTTTCTCACTATTAGCAGTTGCAAAGATGATTAGCTTGTGCTATCATCTCTTCACCCACAACACACGGAAGCAAGTATTGTCTATTCTCTCTAAACACAAGACATAATATTGTGGGTTGACCCGACCCTTATCCTATGACCTGACCGTCAGCAAACTGGAGGTACCTATGAATACCCCAAGCGTAGTGAAGTCCCCATCCCGTATCCTCGCCACCGCCCTTGCCCTGGGGTTAGCGTTCGACATCCTCTTCTACGGCAAGCTGCCCGGCCTTTCCGTGTTGCTCTTCGTGCTGCTTGTGGTGTCGGTGCTCATGTCACTAGGGAAGATGGGTGGTGTCGTGCCCAGGCGGCAGAACCTGTGGCTCCTGCTGCCTCTGATCTTCTTCGCCGCGATGGTGGCGGTGCGCGCCAACCCGTACCTGAACGCGCTCAACGTGGCGGCTTGCCTGCTGTTGCTGGGCCTGCTGGCCTATTTCTATGCGGCGGGCAGGCTCGACCGGCTCGGCATCGTGGGTTACTACATCTCGCCTCTGATCGCGGGCGTCAATGCGGTACGTAGGACCGCGCCCCTCATCCCGGAGGGATTAGACGTGATGGGGCTGAAGACGCGCGGCGCCAGGGGCGCGCGTGCCCTCCTCCCCTTCTTGCGCGGGCTATTGCTCGCTCTTCCTGTGGCGATAGTATTCGTCGCGCTGCTGGCCTCCGCCGATATAGTATTCGCCAACTGGATCGGCTCGTTGCTGAACATGCAGCTACCCGACGTGCGGGAGGTGTTATGGCATGTGATGCTCGTGTTGTCGGTGGCCTGGGTGCTCGCGGGCGGGTTGGCATTCGCCATATCGCGTAGCGGCGTGGAGGACGGCGAACCTGGTGAGTCGGCCCTGGACGCGGAGGCGCATAACATCAAAATCGGGTTCATCGAGGGCGCTGTAGTGCTCACCGTAGTGAACCTGATCTTCATATCCTTTGGCTGGATACAGCTTTCTTATATGTTCGGTGGGCAGGCCAATATCGCCGTAGATGGGTTCACCTATGCCGATTACGCCCGGCGCGGCTTCTTCGAGCTGATAGCCGTATCAGTGCTGACCATGGGCTTGATCTTGGGGCTGCATAACTTCACCTGGCGAGAGACCCGGCTGCATACCATCATCTTCCGGGCACTGGCAACGTCGATGGTGGCCTTCACGGGCGTGTTGCTCACGTCGGCCTTCTATCGCATGTGGATGTATGAGGAGGCGTATGGGTTCACGCACCTGCGCCTGGCCGTGCACGTGTTCGAGGTGTGGCTGGCTCTGCTCTTCGTCTGGTTGGTGTTTACTTTGTGGAGATCGCCTCGGCGCTTCGCGGTAGGGGCGTTCGTGGCCGTACTCGGTTTCCTGGCGACGCTGAATCTGATAAATCTCGATTCTACTATAGCAGAGCGCAACCTGGCGCGTTACGCCTCTACAGGCAAGATAGACGTTTCTTACCTGGCACGCCTTTCCGAGGATGCCGTGCCAACCCTGCTGGCGAACACGTCGGCATTGAGGCCCGCCGACCGTGACTGGCTGCTCTCCATGCTGAACACTCGATGGCAAAGCATGAAGCAGGACGAGAGTTGGAAGAGCCTCCCATCTTTCAACATTGCGCGCTGGCAGGCATACGACGCACTGGAGGCGAATAGGATCATACTCTCACAGGCGGCACCGCCGGACGCGGGCGCGAGCCTGGATAGGAGGTCGGAGTCGGACTACCTACTCGACACATCGGGCCGGTAGGCTACTCTCAACTGCGCGCTTGCAATATGTCGCGCACTTCCATGAGTATCTTGCCCAGCATGTTCTTGCCGGTGCCATCCGTCCCGCAGCCCCAGTAATAGTCGCTGGTGGTCTTCTCAATCAGCTCTTCATCGCCCGTTGCCAGCAACAGCTCCCGTATGTCTGCGTGAGTCTCGAACTTGCGGAGCACCGCCCGCCGCATAATATCGTCCTTGGCCTCGTTCCAGTCAGGGCGCAACGGCCTGGCGCGGCTCCTCCCCATGCGGGCCACCACCATAGGTGAGGCCACCAGCCTGAGCTCCTCCACGTGCGAAGTCCCCACGAACTTCTGCGCCTGGAAGTAATGCTCGACGGTAGGCCACGTGGCCCCGTCTAGCTCGAACGGGTAAGCCGCGAAGTTAGAAAAGCAGCCGTAGGGCTGTTCCTTTGTGCTGTAGAAATAAATCGCCATATCCGTATCTAACTCACTACAAACTACCCTGGATTGTTGTCATGACAACAATTCATCTGTCTTGCGAGGAGATTCATGCACCCTCTCAAACCAGCGATTGGCTTCCCGCGCCGAACGCAACCTGATCTTGATCAGGTGGGCGTATTCCGGACTTTGTAGGAGCACTGGGTACTCCTTGCGCCGCGTCTTGTAGGTCGTCAATACCCACCAGTACAGGCTATCTTTGGTGAACAGGTGAGTGTACAGGTTCTCCTTGTTGCCATGCCAGATCTCCTCCTTCACTATGGCGCGACCGAACGTCCTGCGGGTGAGCCGCCACAGCATCAGCGGTAGCGAGTAGTCAAGCCACACCACCGTATCGGCCTGGGGCCAAACAATATCGCGCACCTGGCTGTAGTTGCCGTCCACCGTCCAGCCTTCGCGGCCATCGAGGGCGCGCAACGTCTGCTCGCGGAACACTTCGTCCGGCACCTCCGCCCAGTTCGGCCCCAGGTGCAGCTCATCCAGCTCTATGTGAGGCACACCCAACCGCTCGCCGAGCCTCCGCGCCATAGTAGTCTTCCCGGAGCCGGACGTGCCAATCACCACGATCCGCCGCCCCGGCTGGGTCCACTGCTCCCGCACCCTCATCTCCTTCATTCCATCAATCATTATGTAAAGCTTACATCATCACGCTACATAACCTTACCGAACCTAACCGAGCCACGCAAATGCTCACGCTTCATTTTATCATGACGAAACACAGAATGATCAAGCTGAGACAACCAGTCTACACATCATACTCGATAACCAATCCATATTGACATAATGAGCGCATATACTATGATGATCCGACCCAACTACACATGAATCTGAGCTAGGCCCAGAGACTCAGCACCACCTAACGTATAACACAGTAGTCGCGTTCGGCCCCATGAATAGAAAGAGTGCAACAGTAGAACTAAATGCCCGGTAGCGCGAACCAACTGGAGGTTTGTCATTCTGAACGAAGTGAAGAATCTCGTCCCTCACGTATGATCTTTTGGAACGAGATCCTTCACTTCGTTCAGAATGACAACAAGGCGTTTGGCTACCGACGTCTACTGTCCACTTATTCCACAGATGAGCCTTACGTTTTACGTTTTACGTCTTACGTTTCGCGCCTCGAACTCCACCACGTGGAACCTGCCGGATCAGCGCGGGGTAATAGTGTCAAACGCTCCCCACGCTTGGGCCACATACAAGAGGTTACACAATGCGATTTCGTTCTCACCGCCGTTGGGGCAACCCGGCAATGGGTTTGCTCCTGGCTATCTCCATGCTAAGCTTTATGCAGTCCCCGATCTCCCTTAATCAAGCCGAGGCCCAGGAGGGGAGCAGACTGTTCGCCGAGACCGGCAAAACGGTGAAAGGGCGGTTCCTGGACTACTGGGATGACAACGGTGGGCTGCCCCGCCAGGGTTATCCTATCTCCGAAGAGATCCGTGAGGTATTGGACACCGACGGCAAGACCTATACCGTTCAGTACTTCGAGCGCGCCGTGTTCGAGCTTCACCCCGACAACGCCAACCCTCATGATGTGCTCCTCTCTCTTCTAGGGGTCAGCCTCTACGTGCAGAAATACCCCGGCGGCGCAGCAAACCAGGTACCCAGCCCCGAGCCAAATGCGCTGGCATTCGCCCAAACAGGCAAAAGGGTAGGGGGCCGATTCCTGGAGTACTGGCGAGCGAATGGCGGGCTGGCGCAGTTCGGCTACCCACTCTCCGACGAGTTCGATGAACGGAGCGACCTGGACGGCAAGACCTACCGCGTGCAGTACTTCGAGCGCGCCGTTTTCGAGCATCACACCGAGAACGTTGAGCCGTACAGGGTACTCCTCTCCCAACTAGGTACATTCCGCTACCGGGCCAAATACGCGACCCACGTTACCGCAGGCCGAGTAGTGGCCGGGGCGGATATGACCGTCGAGCGGTCGTGCCACACCGCCACCCTCCTACAAAGCGGCAAAGTGCTCGTCGCCGGCGGCATGGTACGCGAAGGCGACTTCAGCGCCAATGCCGAGTTGTACGATCCCGTCACGGGCAACTTCGCGCCAACCGGCCCTCTCAACAGGGGTCGGGCCTGCCATACCGCCTCGCTCCTCCATGATGGCAGGGTGCTCATAATCGCGGGCGACTGGCACCACAACCTCGACAGCGCCGAGATATACGACCCCACCACCGGCAAGTTTACCTACACGGACAGCCTGAATCACAAACGAAGCGGCTCCCCGGCCATCCTCCTGAAGGACGGGAGGGTGCTCGTCGTGGGCGGATACGATAGGGGATTGTTGAAGAGCGTAGAGCTTTACGACCCAGGCACGCGCAAGTTCACGCTCACGGGCGAGATGAGCGGTGCCCGTTCTACGCCAGGGGCCAGCCTCCTCCCGGATGGGCGCGTGCTGATCACCGGCGGCGGAGCCAATGGTAACGTGCTTTCGACCGCCGAGATATACGACCCAACCACCGGCACATTCTCGGCTACGGGAGATATGAGCCTGTCCCGCCACAAGCACGGCCAGGTGCTGCTGCCCGACGGGCGGGTGCTGGTGCTGGGTGGGGCCGATGGGCGCGACTGGCGTGGGCTTCGCTCGGAGGCCGAGATATATAATCCGGCGACAGGGCGCTTCACACCTACGGGCAGTATGCGCAACAAACGCTTCAAGCTTGCGGATGCTGTGGCCGTCACCGGGCAGGGCACACTATTGGTCGCGGGCGGCGGCAGCTCGGTCGAGATCTATGACCCGGCGGGCGGTGAATTCCGGTCAGCAGAGGGCAACACCGGCACGGCGCGCTACTACCAGACCACGACCGCCTTACCAGATGGCAGCGTCCTTATCGCGGGAGGCTACGATTCCGACATAGCCTCCACAGACCATACCTGGCTCTACAAACCGTAGCAGTGTTGTCATGACAACACTCTGTAGTGTTATCTGCTTGACATAACTAGCACATCATTCACCCTCGGTTAGAATGGGCACAGGGGTACGAGGGCTGCCCGCTCCATAGCGATCATTGTACCTGAACGTACCGAGTTGGCTCAACAGAACGTCGTATGGCGCTTCGTTCTCAGGGTGATATTCGAGGGCCGCCCGCTCGAAGTACTGTACTTTATACGTCTTGCCATCCAGTGGCGACTTCTCCTCGAACTCATCGGATATGGGGTACCCTTGCTGGGTCAGCCCGCCGTGCGCCTGCCAATATTCCAGGAACCTGCCACCTGCGCGCTTGCCCGTCGCCCCGAAGAGTTGCGAGCCGGCGCTTGTGTTCGCGACCTGGCCGGGCGCGCCGTCGGGGTATTTCTGCGCGTAGGCGAATACCCCCAGGAGTTGCAACAGTACGTCGTCAGGAGGGTTGTTCTCAGGGTGCCTCTCAAATACGGCGCGCTCGAAATACTGGACTACGTACGTCTTGCCGTCGGTATCCGACTCCTCCAGCATCTCGCTTGAAATAGGGTAGCCTTGTTGAGCCAACCCGCCGGTCTTCAGCCAGTAACCGAGGAACTTACCGCAAATGGTACGGCCAGATTCTTTGAAGTGCTGGCAGCTGGTCTGCACCTTTGCCTTATACGATGCGGTAGGCGTCATCGACAGCGACAGAGCAAGGGCAAACAATACGGCCAGCGCTATCGCGCCACGGCAGCAACGCTCCACAAGATTATTACCCATATTCAAGCTCTCCCAAACAGTAATAATATACTGCTAGCACATGTTGATGCTTCAGAATAGCAAACACGCCTATGGAAAGCAATAACCCAATTGGCACAGAATCAATGGGATCTATTGGCTAATACCAGGGTAATAAGAGCGCCTTTCAAAAGATCTTGTAGGGGCGAGGCATGCCTCGCCCTCATGCCGGCGAGACTGAACTACCTTCTAAAAAGCCATCTCAACCCTGGCCTAAGTTAGTACAAAGGTCTCGCGCCACCCGAAAGAAATAGGCCATTTTATTGTCGATGCCGTGCAGCCCATTCTTCCCCTGGTAGGTCCGAGTGAGACGCTTGGCCTCGTACAACAGGTCGGTGAATTGCTGCTCGTTCAAATCGGATGTGCTCCACAACCGGAGCGCCTGCGTCACATTCGATATTATGTGGGAAGGATCGTTTAATTCGTGCGAGAAGTCGGAGATAACGGACGCTATATAAGGTGAATAAGGTGGTGGCGTTATGCCGGTTTCGCTTCCGGCAAATGTCCTATTGCGAGGGGGCTGATTCGAATCATCTATCTTCTTTTCTGATTCTTCTTGTTCTGATTCTATTTTGTGTAAAGCGCGCGCTATTCCCCCTTGATAACGGGCGGATGTTCCCCCCGCATGCTTACGCTTAATAGTCCGTGGTAAGTGCGAGCCATCCTCCTCTACTAGCTGTGTGCCACCCCTGCCGGATAAATCCATGCTACCTGCCCCGGTAAGGTTACCGCTATCCTCCCCTGATGACTGAATACGACCCCTATCTATC
>JBAURA010000570.1:0-4992 GCA_049580985.1 Chloroflexia bacterium | reverse complement strand
ATCTATCTCCTGGATTACGTCTTATAAATACGGAAATGTTGGGTAGAGTAGTCCGCCATGCGGACTTTGTTTGCGTAGCCCGACAATTTATTGTCCGGGTGATCTCACCGCAGGCACCATTACCTGATTAACCCGTCAATCTTCATATGCGGCAGGTGTCGTTCTATCACCATCACCGACAAAAAGACGAACTCGGCGGGCGTACTACACAGTCCTCCCAGCGTGTATGAGCGCCAACCGAGCCTGTATGTAGATACGCAGGGTGGTTACAGTCGCTTGACACGAGCAGAAGATAGATATGCCCCTCAAAAGCGTATGCCCGCCAGCAGCTTCGGCAGAAAGATCAGGATACCTACCACCGCCGCCCCTATCGCCGTTAGGAGCACCACGCCCGCCGACACATCCTTGGCTACCTTCGCCAGCGGGTGGTACTGCTGCGTCACCAGGTCCACCAGCGACTCGACCATCGTGTTGACCATCTCGGCGGCCAGCACAAGCGCTATCACAGTAGCCACAAGCGCCCACTCCACCCACCCAAGCCCCAACAGCAAACCCAACACCACCGCCACGATGCCTATACCTATATGGACGCGAAAGTTGCGTTGCGTCCGGAAGCAATAGCGCACCCCCGCCCAGGCGTAGACAAAACCTTGGATGAATGCGGAATGCGGAACGCGGAACGCGGAATCGGGAGCCTGAGTTTGCTTCTGCTCGGTGTTCACGCCTTAGTAACCTTCGCCAACCTGCTTTACATTCCGCATTAGAGAGTCTTGCCTGGCGTGCATGCGGGCGCGGGCCTCTTCGTCCGAATCATCCCAACCCAGGAGGTGAAGCACGCCATGCACCAGCAGGGTGGCTACTTCCTGTTCAATACTATGCCCGTATTCAAGGGCTTGCTCGGCGGCCCGGTCATAGGAGATGACCACGTCGCCCAAATACGGCGGGCGTTCGGCGGGCGTGAGGAACGCGACCTCCGGCTCCTCGTCCTCCATACCAAACGAGATCACGTCCGTCTTGTAATCGTGCCCCAGGTACTGCCGGTTGAGGGCCAACACCTCATCATCCGTGGTGACCACCACCCCCAATTCGAGCGGCCCTGCCCTCCCCTCGGCCCGCAACACCTGGATCGCCAGGCTGTGGAGCGCACCCGCATCCACCCTCTCTTCGTACCGCTCGTCAACCTGCACGGTTATCAGGTAATCCGAGCCGGGGTCCGCGCTCACAATACCGCCCTCCGTAGGCTCTATCTCGAAATCGCGTGGCCCTACCTGTCCTTCGTTCATCGCTTACCTGGGGGCTTCCATGTTGCGGGCTTCGACTCCCGGCTCAACCGCGTTAGCCGCGCCGTTCAGGACCGCGCTATGCCCATTGCTGTACCCGTTCGTGGGCTGGGCCATGCCGCCGGGAGCCGGCCCGCTCGCCAGTGGAGACGTGATGGGGCCTTCAGCCCCGCTCTTTCGCCCTTCGCCCATGCTCGCCTGCTGCTGTGCACCCTGCGCGCCTGGGTACTGCACCCTCGGATGGTAGATGCCCCGGAGCATGCTGACGAACGCCTCCTGTATGCGCGCGATATCGCGCACCGTCAGGTCGCACTCGTCCAGTTGCCCATCCTCGATCCGCTCGCTGATGATGCGGTGCACCGTGTGGACCAGCGTATCGTTGGGTACAGAGGCGGTATCGTTGTAGATACCCACGCTCTCGCTGTTCTGCGCGGGCGGCCTATCGAGCGCGCCCGCCTGGGCCATTGCCCGCACGGTCGCCTCCACCCCATCTGCCAGCATGAGGATGGCGTTCTCCTTACTCTGCGGTTTAGGCCCCGGATACCTGAAATCGTCGGGATTGGCGGTCGGATCGTTGAGAAGCGCTTTGTGGTAGAAGTACTGGATCAGCATCGTGCCGTGGTGCTGGGGGATAGCATCGAGCACCCGCCTGGGGAGTCGGTGCTTGCGGCCAAGCTCGAGGCCGTCGCGCACGTGGCCCGCTATGATAGACGCGCTCTCTCTCGGGTCCAGCGTATCGTGCACGTTCTTCATGCCGGTCTGATTGTCGATGAAGTAGTAGGGGTGCACCACCTTGCCGATGTCGTGATAGTAGGCGCACACGCGGGTCAGGAGGGCGTCGGCCCCGATCATCTCAGCCGCGCGCTCGGCCAGGTTGCTGACCACCAGCGAGTGGTGGTACGTGCCAGGCGCTTCCCGCATCAGGCGTCGCAGTACCGGCTGGTCGGGGTGGGCCAGCTCCATCAATTGCACGGGAGTGGTGATCCCAAAGAGGGTCCCTAACAGGGAGAAAGCTCCGTAGGTGATAGAGGCCGATACGATACCGTTGAACAGAGAGGCAAGCGCGAGGCTCTGAAGGGCAGTCCAGTCGAGTGGCACGGCGGTGATCACCTTAAGGGTGAGCACGGTGAGGAAGGCGGAAAGAGAGATGAACGCGCCCGCCCGCGCGAACGTGCTCACCCTCTCCACGCGGGTGAGGCTGAATATACCGGCCAACCCGCTCACGAAATAATAGAGGGTGAGGTCCATCGACAGGTTGGTGCCGGTAGCGATCAGCACCGTGATCACCGACAGGATCAGGGTGACCAGCACGGCCACGTTAGTGTTGATCAGCACCGCTATCAGCATCGACACCGCGGCCAGGGGAAGCAGGTAGGGCAGGAGAGAGTGCCCAGGCAAGAAGACCCGCGCCACCACCAGGGTCACCACGATCAGCAGCCCCACCAGTAGAAGTTGGCGTTGGCGCTGCCATACCAGGGGCGTATACCTGTAAATATAGAGATGCAACAGCAGCATGAACATGCCGATCAGCGCGCCCGTGCCCGTTACGCCCAGGAAGGTCAGGTCGCGCCTGAGAAGGCCGGCCTCCTGCATCTTCTCTATAGCCTCCGGGGTGGCAAGTTCGCCCTGCCGCAGGATCGCCTCGCCCTTCTGCACCACCTGGATCACGGGCTTGACGTTCGCGGCGGCCTGCTCGCGGCGCTGCCCGGTCTGCCCATCGTCCAGCCGCATATTGACGGTGAGCATAGGGGACACAAAAGAGACTGCGGCCTCTTTCTCGTCCTGGGACAGAGAAGGCGGTAGCCTGTCGGTGAGGGCCGCGCGCGCCGCCGACACGTCAGCCTCGCTGGCAAGGCGCCTGCCCCGCATGTTGGCGTCATAGGAGGCCAGCACGCCATTGTCGCGCCACGCCATATACTCGGCCTGCGGCAACGCCACCAGCACGCTCAGCACTTCTTCGGTGACGGTGATGCCCTGGAACGTAGGCTCGCGCCGGGCAGGCACCGGCGGGTCCATGCTCTCGTTCACGCGCACCATGTCGAGAGCCGACAGGTTGTCCTGGAGGATAGAGCGATTCTGTTGCACCAGGGACGAGTCCTGCACCCACACTTCGTTGGCGGGGTCGTTGCGCGCCGTCTCGCGGGCCTGTTCCGTCAGCGTCTTCGACTCGTAGCGCAGGTAGCCAGGCGCGAAGATGTCCTGGGTGGCGGGCGTACCCGGTTGTAGCTCGACCTGCCCAGGCAGCAGCGGCACGCTCATGATGAAGGTGATGACCACGGTCAGCAGCGCCGCCGACAGGATCAGATGGGCCGGCCTGCCTTTATACTCCACGCTCTCGCCCTGCTGGCGCGCCGATAGCGAGCGGAATGTCGGGATGGCACGCCGGAGCGCACGCAAACCGCCCGGTTGCGATGGTGCATGGCGGGTCTTGTGCCCCTGTTGGGCGTCGGATGTTGTGCCGGGAGACGCCGGTAGGCCGGTTGCTGAGGGCGAAGGGACCGGCTGATCGGAAGAAGGATCGTCTCCACCGTGCCCGGCGCTATTGGCGACCTGGTTTTGATTACCCATAAGTGTGTGACCTGGCAGCCTGTGCGGCTATACGGTCACTCTGCCCAGTGTCCAGGAGGACGTACTATGTAAGTGTATAACGTACCGGATACGTAAAACCTTCCATGCAGGGGCATTGTACGCGGTCCTCGGTGGGTTGCGCCTCCCCGTTTATGTACATGAACCTGCACGCACTCTATTATACCAGTATGCAGCGCAAATGCAGTTATTGGCACGCGTATCACCCCTCAGCCAGCACACGCGTCACCACCTTGTTGACCAGCCGGCCCTCAGCCTTACCCTTCAACCGGCCCATCGCCACCGGCATGATCTTGCTCATCTCGCGTGCCCCGGTCTCGGCCAGGATCGCGCGCACCTCGGCCTCGATATCCTCCTCGCTCATCTGCTGGGGGAGGTACGCTTCAAGGATCGCGGCCTCCGCCCGCTCCTTGTCGGCCAGGTCCATCCGCTTGGCCCGCTCGTATTCGTCGGCTGATTCGCGTCGCTGCTTGATCTCTTTGCGGAGCACGTCCTGCACGCCCGCGTCGTCAAGCTCGGCTATGCGGTCGATCTCCGTATTTCGTATGGCCGAGCGAGCCATGCGCAGCGTATCCTTGCGAAGAGCATCGCCACTCCGCATAGAATCTTGCAAATCTTTCATTAGCTGCTCTTTGAGAGTCATATTCTCACCTTTGCTGACTAACGACGAAGGACGAAAGACGATGCTTACGTTCGTCCTTCGTCCTTCGCCCTTCGTCCTAAACAGGTCTTATCGGGTGGATTTAAGCATCGCCTTGCGGCGGCGGGCGGCTTCCTTGCGTTTGCGGAGCACGCTCGGCTTCTCGTAGAACTCGCGGCGGCGCGCTTCGGCCAGGATGCCATCCTGCTGCACCTTCTTGTTGAACCGGCGCAGTGCGCTCTCGAAGCTTTCGTTGTCGCCGACTGTTACTTCTGACACCTAATATCCCCCCCTTCGCATAATGCCCTGGATGTAATCGTACCTCCCATTATAGGCCACGCCAGGATGCCTGTCAAGCGTTTTCCGACGCTGGTGGTAGAAGCGTAAAACGCAAAACGCAAAACGTAAATGACGCATGACGTTAGGAAGGCAAACCTAACCTTACATGGAAGTTCCTTAAGTGTGAGGTTAGGTTTGCCCTCTGCC
>JBAURA010000569.1:0-1596 GCA_049580985.1 Chloroflexia bacterium | reverse complement strand
GGCAAGCCGCGGGCCGCGGTGATGGAGGACGAAGTCCCGGTGATGGCGGACCAGCTGCGCTTCTTCGCCGGCGCCGCCCGCTGCCTGGAGGGCCGCGCGGCCGGCGAGTACATGGAGGGCCACACCTCCTTCATCCGGCGCGAGCCGATCGGGGTCGTCGGCCAGATCACCCCCTGGAACTACCCGATGATGATGATGATCTGGAAGATCGGCCCGGCCCTGGCGGCAGGCAACACGATCGTCCTCAAGCCGGCCGAGACGACGCCGGTGACGACGCTGAAGTTCGCCGAGTGGTGCGCCGACATCCTCCCGCCGGGCGTCTTCAACGTGATCGGCGGCCACGGCCAGCCGGCCGGCTCGGAGCTGGTCACCCACCCGGACGTGCGGATGGTCAGCCTGACCGGGTCGCCGGGCACCGGCAAGTGGATCGCCCAGGCCGCGGCGGAGTCGCTGAAGCGCGTCCACCTCGAGCTCGGCGGCAAGGCGCCGGTCGTCGTCTTCGACGACGTCGACATGGCGACGGCGATGGAGACGATCGCCGGCACCGGCTACTACAACGCCGGCCAGGACTGCACCGCGGCGACCCGTGTACTCGCCTCCAAGAGCGTCTATGACGACGTCGTCAACGGGCTTGCCAACGAGGCCAAGGGTCTCGTCCTCGGCGACACCCTGTCGGCCGACACGACGCTCGGCCCGGTCAACTCTCAGCGCCAGCGCGAAAGGGTCGAGGGGTTCCTGGAGCGCAAGCCGAACAACGCCGAGATCGTCACCGGCGGTGCCAAGCCCGACCTGCCCGGCTACTTCCTCGAACCGACTGTCGTCGCCGGGCTCGAGCAGGGCGACGAGATGATCCAGGACGAGATCTTCGGCCCGGTGATCACGGTGCAGCCGTTCTCCGACGAGGAGAAGGCGATCGAGTGGGCCAACGGCACCCGTTACGGGCTCGCCTCATCGGTCTGGACCCGGGACATCGGCCGGGCGATGAGGGTCGCCAACGCGCTGCGGTTCGGCTGCACCTGGATCAACGACCACATCCCGATCGTCGCCGAGATGCCGCACGGCGGCTTCAAGGAGTCCGGCTACGGCAAGGACCTCTCGATGTACGGGCTCGAGGACTACACCCAAATTAAGCACGTAATGATCAACCTCGAATAGGGGAGCAGATGACGGCCCCAGCTCACCACCGGGCGGCGTCCTCGGTCGCCGAAGTAGTGCTGCTACTACGGCTCCCTGCGTCCTGGCCCGGTGGCGCCTGGACCTCGTCATATGCTCCCCTCCGATGAGGGGGGTACTCGCACTCTGCGCTGCGGCGCTTCTGGTCGTGGTTTTCACGACTAACGCTCTGTCGGCCACGACTGATCCGAGCGACCCGCCCCGCTGTCAGGGGCGGAAGGCGAAGATCGTCGGGACCGACGGCGACGACGTGCTGCACGGGACTCCCGATCGCGACGTGATCTGGGGCGGCGAGGGCGACGACAAGATCTACGGAAGCCTCGGCAACGACCTGCTCTGCGGGGCGCCGGGGGCCGACCTGGTCCACGGCGGGCGCGGGAACGACACCGTCGACGGTGGCGCGGGCGACGATGACCAGGCGAT
>JBAURA010000568.1:0-6849 GCA_049580985.1 Chloroflexia bacterium | reverse complement strand
TCTATAGTCACACGAATGTAGGGGCGAGGCATGCCTCGCCCCGACCTGGAAGGGCGTAAGAAAGTAGCCACATGGCGTATGCCTGTGGGATCACAACCCACGTTAATATGAATAAGCCCCGGAGGGGCGTAAGACCGTTGAAACCACGACGTCTTACGCCCCTCCGGGGCTTACATCGCTCCATTCTCATTTCTATAATCACCATAAAACCCCGGCTATCTCATCCTTGCTACCCAAGACGGAGCAGCCTGGCTGCGGTGCCGCCCAGCACAGCCTCCAACTCACCCTGCGACAACCCCGAATCCCTCACCCGCGCCAGCATCTTAGCCTGCGAGAGCAGAGGGTAGTCCGTCCCCCACAGGATGCGCTCCGCACCCACCAGGCGCGCCACCACCGGGAATATATCGAACCTGTACAGGTAGGTGGAAGCCGCCGAGTCGTAGTACACGTTCCGCAGGTCATCGCGCACCTCCGGCATTAGCTCGTAGAAAGGCAACCCTCCTCCCCAGTGGGCCATCACGATCTTCAGCTCAGGGAAGTTGCGCGCCAGCTTGATCAGCTTCCACGGGAAGGTCTGGCCTTTGCCGGGGTACGCATGTCCCATCGGCTCACTAGTATGCGTCACGAGCGGCCTGTCGTAATGGAGCAGCACCTCCGCCGAAGCCTGTAATATCCGCTTGTCCTCGATGTCGAAGCGCTGCCCATCCGGCCCCAGCTCGCCCAGGCCCATCAGCCCGGCGTCGAGGCACCGGGCCAGCTCCTGGGCATCCTTCGCATCGAGCGGCTGCACGCACGCGAAGCCAATCAGCTTATCGGGAAACCGCCGCACCGATTCTATCAAATAATCGTTGTGCCAGGCGCACAATTTGCCGTCGCGCCACGGAAACCCAAATACCACCGTCCGGTCCACCCCCGCCGCTTCCATAGAGCTTACGACATCCTCCGCGGAGGCCAATTTGTGCTTCGGGTCCTCGTACAGCGTACCGAACCAAGCGTCCCGCTCAATGTATTCATCACGCGAGGCCCGCACCTCGTCCGGGAAAATGTGCGTGTGGAAGTCAATAATCATACCGCATTATACGACGATAGAATGTGCAAACGCGAAACGCAAAACGTAAGGCTCGTGAATGAAAATAGTGCGAAGCCAATAGGCCGCGGACCAAATTCCGTTTTGTCATTCTGAACGCAGTGAAGAATCCGGTGGGCATAGATCCTGTACCCTACCGAAGATAGACCTACCTCAGACAGACTCTTGCCCCACCGGATTCTTCACTGCGTTCAGCATACAAGCCCAACTCGTAAATACCTCGCAAAACCTAACCTCCCACTTTAGGAGGTTCCGTGGGAGGTTAGGTTTATACGCACCAGAATCTTAACTTCCCACTTAAGGGATTTCCATTGGAAGATAGATTCCCGTCCACAAGAATCTGCTCTGCCGACTTAACGTTAACGTAGTTCCATCGTCAGATCAGATTCACGCTTACGTATAACTTACGTTTTACGTTTTATGCCTTACGTTTTTCGCTCAAAGCGCCCGCTCCACCACCGTCTCAACAACCGCCGGCCTCGGCAGCGACACCCGAATGCTCTGGAGATACCCCACGAACATAATCACCACCCCCACCAGCATCCCGACGTAATGATACTCGGGGTTAGTGAGGCCGGTCAGGCCCAGGATCGAGCCGCCAACCGCCGTCACCGTCACCCCCAGGGCGATCAGCAACACCCCCACCATGCGCTCCTTCATAATGCGCTTCCGCCAGAATACGTACGCCGACCACAGCGCGCCTCCCGCCACCAGCAGCGTGCCAATCGAGTTACTGAGCGCCGCCAGGTAGCGTGGGAGGCGGTCTATATTCACCACCGCCTGGTAGCCGCTGTCCTGCCCCAGGACCGAATGATCTACCGGCACACTGAACACCACCACGGTCGAAAGCGCCGAGAAGAGCAGCATCACAATCAGAGCCATATTGGCGACACGCCTGGAAAAGAGGAGATAGACCGTGCCCACCCCCAGCAAGCCCACCGTCAGGATCGCCCCCGTGAGATAGTAAAGTTGGGCCGTCGTCGCCGTCCAATGCCCCGCCAGGTCAGCATATACCTGGCACGCCGAGGCTATCGCGAAGAGCGAGAACGACACGCCCCAGATTAGCTCGTGGGGCCGCTTCTTGCCGCTAAAATAGCGGTTCAAAAGCACCAGGGCGAATACGGCCCCCACGACTGTGACGGATAACGGCAAGAGGGTGATTGCTGGCATTCTCGATCTCCCAGGTCATGCGCAAGGCTAAAGCTGATACTATTCGGCGTAGCTTAACAGCCTACAGTGTACACCGAGGCATGCCCGGAGGCAAGGTTGGAGGCGTTAAGAATACATTAAATCAGCGCCCCCGAAATTTGACACAGCCTTGCCGATCCGTTATAGTCTTATATTGTCCTGGAATATATAAAGCGCGGGAGAACCGATTCTTGAAGAACCTTTTAGGGCGGTTAATGAGCAGGCCGCTCGATGAATTGCGCTCTATAGCCGCCAGTTGGGGTACGCTCACGCGAGATGCCTCCCCTTCACAGAACGACCTGGCGATAGCCGCTTATCACACGATGGTGGACCCATCCGCCGTACGCGCCATCTGGGAGAACACCGAGGTCGAGGACCGCGCTTTCCTTTCCTGGCTCATCAACCAGCGCAACATGCTGGCGATTGTGGACGACCTCCCCGGCCTCATCGACCGCCCGCCCGACGAGACCTCCGCCCTCCTTGAGCGCCTCCGCAAGATCGGCCTCGTAGACGTAGACGAAGTAATGGTCCGGGGTAGCAGGGTCGTCTCCTCCGGCGACAACCTCTACGCCTGGGCCGCCCGCAACAACAGCGAGGCTGTCCCCCGCCGCGTCGTCTCCATCGCCACCGAGGCCGCCAAAGTCCTCCGCGACGTGATCGAGGAGAGCAAGCGGCCCGCACCCTTCGACGAGCCGTTTCACGCCCTGCTTGAGAGCCACGAGCAGGCCGACATCCAGCGCATTGCCTCCATCTGGAAGCTCCCCGAAGCCGCTCGCTACTACAAGTCCGAATTGATCGGCATCATGAGCGAGTTCCTCGCTACCGGCCAGGGCAAGACGATCCTCTTGAACACCCTCTCGCCCGCTGCCCAGGGCCTCTTCACCTACCTTGAGTCCGAGGGAGGCAAAGCCCCGGCCGGCGCGATCAAGAAGCAGTTCGGCTGGGGCGAGCGCGAATTACGGGCCGCCTCTATCGGATTGATCCAGCGCGCGCTCGTCTGGGACGCCCTTGAAGGCGACCGGCGCTACCTCTTCATCCCCCGCGACCTGCTAAAAGGCGGCCAGTCTGGACCCGCCAGGCTCCCGGCCTATGCTCAGCCCAAGCTCGACGCGCCCGCGCCCTACACGGTCCTCAGCCGCTACCCCTATGAGATGGCATGGGACATGCTCACCCTCATGTCCGAGGCCTCACACACCGACCTGCAATTGACGCTCCAGGATACGCGCATCACCAAGCGCGTCGCTAAGAAGGTCAACGAGAGCTTCCTCCAACCCGAAGACCTCAAGACCGGCAGCACCAGCGAGTATGTTGACGTAGTCGTGCACATGGCCCAGGCTCTTGGCCTCCTTGTGGAGCGGCAGTCCGAACAACCTGCCCTCACGCTGTCATCCAGGTCGGAAGAGTGGACCAGGCACACTTTCGAGGCCCAGCGGCGCAGGCTCTTCGGCCTGTGGCTCGAAGACCGCAAATGGAGCGAACCCGCCACCTACGGCACGATCTACTGGTGGAACAGCGACCTCACCGGCGCTCGCAAGAGGCTGGTAAAGCACTTGCTGGCGCTCCCAACTATGAAATGGATCTCGCTCGACGGCTTCCTTAAGTCCGTGCACATGGCCGAGCCGTTCATCATCTGGGGCCAGGACGAGCTTGTGCGCCGCTACGGTCTGCGCGCTTTGCAGGGTTTCCGAAGCCAGTGGTACGAGATAGAAGGCCGCATCGTGGCCGACATGCTCCGCACTATGCTCCATTGGCTGGGCGCGGTAGACCTGGGGCGGGACAAGCAGAAGCGCCTCCTCTCCTTCCGCCTCACCGAGTCCGCCCACGCCCTCCTCGATCCCGAAAACCAGCGCACAGAAGGTACCTCCGCGCGTGACGCCCAGTCGTCCATCCTGGTCCAGCCCAACTTCGAGGTGCTGGTGCTCCACCCCGACAGCCGGGTGCTCTGGACGCTCGTGCGTATGTCCGACCTCGTGCGCCACGACCGTGTCAGCGTGTACAACATCAACAAAGAGAGCGTGTTGCGCGCCGTCGAGGGCGGCCTTCAGGCATCGGAGATCGTGGACTTCCTCAACAAGAACATGGGCAAGCACCTGCCCCAGAACGTGGCCCAATCGATCAGCGACTGGGCGCGCCTCATCAAGCATGCCCGCATACACAGGGCTACCCTCATCGAGGTAGACGACCCCTCCATCCTCGATGAAATGCTGGCGGGGCGTAAGACGCGCAAGCTCGTGCTAAAGAGACTATCGCCCACCGTGGCGGTCGCTGCTCTCCCCGGTGTCGGTGACACCGCCAGGGATGACCCCTGGCAGCGCCTGATGAAAGACCTGCGCGGCGCGGGCTACGTACCCCATTTCTCCAGCGAGATCGTCCCCGAAGAGACCGGCAACGGCCACAAGGCCGACGCGGCCTCCGGTGCCACGAACGGCATGACAGCGCACGGATCGGCCAACGCGCGTAGTAATGGCACGAGCGAAGGGCACACCGCCGGCACGACAAGGCGGCGCAAAAGCTCGTCGCGCACCTCGGCATAGAAAGAGTAGCGCATGATAGCAGGTCTTGAAGGCATAGTCGCCTCTATAGGGGCCGACCACGTCGTTCTGAACGTGTCGGGGGTCTACTACCGCGTCTTCATGCCCGGCACCTACGTCGCCCAGGTCGGCAGGACCGGCGAGCGCGCGCGAGTGCACACCTTCCTCTACGTCCGCGAAGACCAGCTTGCCCTCTACGGCACCCCCGACGAGCGCGGGATCAAGATGTTCGAGACCCTGCTTGGAGTCGCCGGCATCGGCCCCAAGGTGGCCCTGTCGATCCTGGGCACCATGCCCGTAGAGGCCCTTGAGAACGCCATCAGCTCGGGCAACGTGGACCTCCTCACGCGCATCCCAGGCATAGGCCGCAAGACGGCCTCCCGCCTCGTGCTCGAATTGAAGGGCAAGCTCGACATCGTAGCCGCCATAGGGATCACCGCCACCCCTACCGCCGCTAGCGAAGTGGTGGAGGCGCTCACCGGCCTGGGCTACAGTCCCGCCGAAATCCAGGCCGCCCTTTCCGATATGTCCAAGGGCGTCGAGCACACGACCGAGGATATGGTCATGCACGCCCTCAAGCGTCTTGGCCGCTAGCGCATTTCACAGCAATCCCATGTTGGTGCTCGCGTCCGGTTCCCCGCGCAGGCTTGAGCTGATCCGCCGCATCGTGCCCGATTTCGTGTCGATGGTCTCCACCGTCGAGGACACAGGCTCGGACCGCCATCCACCCTTCGACATCCCATCCCTCCAGCTAGCGCCTCCTTTTCCCGTGCCCCCCGCCCAGGACCCGCGCCTGTGGGCCTGGCGTAAAGCGGTGGACGTGATCGAGACGAACAGGAGCCGCATCGCGCCGGATACGCTCGTGCTCGGCGCGGATACGGTGGTCGTCGGGCCTGGCCGCCTCCTCGGCAAGCCCAGGGACCGCGCCGACGCCCTCGATATGCTCACCCTCCTTGCCGGCATTCCCCACTACGTTATAACCGGCTTCGTGATCCTGCAAGCAACGGCGGATCAACCGCAAACCCTGCATCACGAGGCCATAATTTCGACCGTCTTCATGCGCGACTACTCTCGTTTTGAGCTAGAGGGATATGTCGCTACCTCCGAGCCGTACGACAAAGCGGGCGCGTATGCTCTGCAAGGCGAAGGCGGGAAGCTGGTGAGCAGCGTCGAAGGATGCACCAACAACGTCGTAGGTCTGCCCGTGTGCGCTGTAAGGCGCGCGCTCGTCGCATACAGAGCCGAGGTGCTGCCCTATCCCTACGGTGGATTCTGCGAGCGCTGCCAACTGCTCGGCTAGCCCCCCGAAGTAAGCCTGCAACCGCACTCCAATCTACCATGCCCAACCCCAAAGGTTAAAAGCGTAGGGGCGGACCCACGTGTCCGCCCTCCATAGTCACACGAACGATAGGGAGAGGCATGCCTCTCCCAGCCCCGGAGGGGCGTAAGAAAGTAGCCACACGGCGCAAGCCTGTGGATCAGCCATCTCCTTTAGGTAGATAGCCCCGGAGGGGCGTAAGATAGGGTAAATACCATCCGTCTTACGCCTCCTAAACCCTAAATAAACTGCGCGAAAACCTCATTCCCCAACAACCGCCCACGCGGCGTCAATCGCACTTCATCCCCCACACTTTCCAAAAGGCCCAGCGCGTGCAGCCGCTTTAACTCGCGCGGGAACACACTAAATAAATCCTCACCGAATCGCCGTCTAAACTCGCTCAACCCGACCCCACTGTTCAGCCTCAGGCCAAGCATCATGAACTCCCCGATCTCTTCCTCTCTACCGACCACGTTCTGCTCGGCCAACACGCTCTCGCCTCGGCCCACGCGCTCAATATACTCGCCCGGCCCCAGCAGCGTCGTGTAACGCGTGCTGCCCCAATACCCCGACGCGCCGGGGCCAAACGCCAGGTAGCGCTGGTCATGCCAGTAGACCAGGTTATGCGCGCACGGCTCGCCGCGCGTCCAATTCGATATTTCGTACTGGCGATAGCCCTCCCCGGTCAGGCGCTCACCGATCAGCTCGTACATCTCGGCGGTCTC
>JBAURA010000567.1:0-2215 GCA_049580985.1 Chloroflexia bacterium | reverse complement strand
GGGATAGCCAAGTACGGCGGCCTGGTCAAGATGGAGCGCGACGGCATCCAGCGCGAATACATGTTCCTCCTCTATGCCGAGAACGACAGGCTGTACGTGCCCGCCGACCAGACCGATAGGGTCGCGCCCTACATCGGCGCGGGGCCACCGCCCCACTTGCACAGGCTGGGCACTCAAGAGTGGTCGCGCACCAAGCGCAAGGTGCGAGAAAGCGCGGAGCTGCTCGCCAAAGAGCTATTGAAACTATACGCGGCACGAGAGACCGCGCCCGGACATGCATACCCGCAGGATACTCCCTGGCAGATCGAGCTCGAGGACAGCTTCCCGTACGTCGAGACCCCCGACCAGTTGCGCGCCATAGAGGAAGTGAAGGGCGACATGGAGGCCCCGCGCCCCATGGACCGCCTGATCTGCGGCGACGTGGGGTACGGCAAGACCGAGGTGGCGTTGCGGGCCGCCTTCAAAGCGGTCATGGACGGGAGGCAGGTGGGGGTGCTTGTGCCCACGACGGTGCTCGCCCAGCAACACTACAACACCTTCTCCGAGCGGCTGGCTGCCTTCCCGGTGAAGGTGGAGATGCTGTCGCGCTTCAGGTCGAAAAAGGAGCAGGAGCAGATACTCAAGGACCTGGGCGAGGGCAAGATCGATATCGTCGTCGGCACCCACATGCTCCTCTCGAAGAACGTGCGGTTCAAGGACGTGGGGCTGGTGGTGATCGACGAGGAGCAGCGATTCGGGGTGCGCCACAAGGAGCGGCTCAAGCAGCTACGCGCCGAGGTGGACGTGATCACCCTCTCGGCCACGCCGATCCCGCGCACGCTCTATATGGCGGTGTCGGGGGTGCGCGACCTGTCGCTGATCGAGACGCCCCCCGAATCGCGCCTGCCGATCAAGACGTACGTGACCGCTTTCAGGCCGCAGCTTGTGCGGGAGGTGATCCTCAGGGAGCTAGAGCGCGGCGGGCAGGTCTTCTTCGTGCACAACAGGGTGGAGACCATAGATAAGCTGATGGTAGAGCTACAGGCGCTCGTGCCCGAAGCGCGCTTCATCGTGGGCCACGGCCAGATGCCGGAGGACCACCTGGAGAAGGTGATGCAGCGCTTCGTAGCGGGCGATGCCGACGTGCTCCTGTGCACGACTATAATTGAGTCGGGCCTGGACATCCCCAACGCCAACACCCTGGTAGTGGACCACGCCGACAAGCTGGGTCTGGCCCAACTCTACCAGTTGCGGGGGCGCGTAGGACGCGGGGCCAACCGTGCCTACGCCTATTTCCTCTATCATGCCGGGCGCAAAGTCACGGATACGGCCCGCGAGCGCCTGTCGGTGATCGAGCAGGCCACCGAGTTGGGCGCGGGCTTCCGCATCGCCCTCAAAGACCTCGAGATCCGGGGTGCGGGCAACCTGCTTGGCCCCGAGCAGAGCGGGCACGTGGCGTCGGTCGGCCTCGATCTATACACCCGCCTGCTGGCAACCGCCGTAGAGAAAGCACGCACCGAGCGCGGGCGAAAAGCAAAAGACGAAAGGCGAAAAGCAGCAGGGGACGACGAGCAATGGGCAGCCGAAGATGAAACCGCAGCCCCCATTCCACAATCCGCACTCCACAATCCGCAATTAGAAGAGCCGCCGACCGTTTCGCTGGACCTTCCCTTGACCGCCTATTTGCCTGAGGAATACGTGCCGGACGACGCGGTGCGGCTGCGGATGTACCAGCGCATGGCGACCAGCATGAGCGAGTCGCAGATACGTGACCTGCGGAGGGAACTGGAAGACAGGTTCGGGCCGCTGCCGGAACCTACCTCCAACCTGCTTGAGGTGCTGAGGCTCAAGGGCCTGGCCCTGGCCGCGGGTGTGGAGAGCATACGCGCCCTGGCGCAGGAGTTGGTAGTACACACACCGCAGGGAGAGCCTATACCCGAAGGGCTGAGGATGGCCCTCCAGCGCAAATATCGTAACATCGTGAAGGTCAGCCCGCACCAGGTGAGGATAGACCGCGCGAAGGCCGGGGCGCGCTGGGGCGAGATACTGGCGGGCGTGCTCGAAGCCATGGCAGAGGGATAGGGTTCAGTGTGACATGAGCCAGCGCCAGGATCAAGATTACTTGCGCAATGTCCAATACAAAGACGCTTCCAACCTGGAAGCGCGGATCGCTCTGCATGAGCGCTTCAGCACCAACCGTTACGACTACTATCTGTGGGTCTTCGACAGACTCAAG
>JBAURA010000566.1:0-3412 GCA_049580985.1 Chloroflexia bacterium | reverse complement strand
CGTAACATTCTCTGTAATCCGACTCATTTTCTCCGTCAGAGCAGCCTCCAAACGTTTAGCCTCTTCGTGCCCAGCATCGGTTAGCTGCCACTTGCGGCCATTGCGGTTGACCAACTGCTTGTCCGCTAACGCTCGGAGAGACCTACTCACAGATGGTCTGTGGGTTTTGAGCTTAGTTGCTAGCTCGGCAACAGTGCAAGCTGTTGCTTGATCCAATGTAAGAATGATACGTTGCTGTATTCCTGCTTGGGCTGATACTCTCATATTCTTCCACCTCATAATGGTAGCACTTTGGCGAACTGCTACCATTATATATGAGAAATGGGACTATGTCGAGTCGATATACCTGGTGAATTTGAACGAATGATTATCTAGATTCATTTGCACATTACTGGTTGGCGTCCGTCTCTGCCCTGGACCAGAACGCTGCCAGCACTTCCCTGAGTGGCGCGTGCTCGGGCTGCGCAAGGTCAGGATCGCGGGCGAAGAGAGCCTTGGCCTGCTCGCGGGCGAGGGAGAGGGTTGCCATGTCGGAGAGCTTCGCCATGCGGAGGTCGGGCATCCCGGACTGGCGGGTGCCGAAGAACTCGCCGGGGCCACGTATCTCCAGGTCGGCCTCGGCCAGCTTGAAACCATCGTGCGTGTCCTGGATGATCTGCATACGGTCGAAAGCCACGCCCTGCGCGTTCTCGGCCAGCAGCACGCAGTAAGACTGGTGCTCGCCACGCCCTACACGCCCCCGGAACTGGTGCAACTGCGATAGACCGAAGCGGTCCGCGCCCTCCACGAGCATGACGGTGGCGTTGGGCACGTCTATGCCTACCTCGACTACGCTGGTGGATACGAGGATATCGGCATCGCCCGCGCGGAAGGACTGCATCACCTCGTCCTTCTCTTTGGGCTTCATGCGCCCGTGGAGCAAAGCCAGGCGGCGGGCGGGGAAGACCTCGGCCTGCAAGCGTTCGTGCTCGGCTATGGCGGCCTTGGCCTCGATCTTGTCCGACTCTTCGACCAGGGGGCAGATGACGAACGCCTGCTGCCCTTCGGCTACCTTCTTCTCGATGAAGTCGTACGCCTGCTGGCGGCGAAGGCCGTCCACCCAACGCGTCTTGATGAGGCGTCTGCCGGGGGGCATCTCGTCGATCACCGACACATCCAGGTCGCCATATATGGTGAGGGCGAGTGAGCGCGGGATGGGGGTGGCGGTCATCACGAGCGTGTGGGGCATGAGGCCCGCGTCCAGCCCTTTTTGACGGAGGGCATCGCGTTGGAGGACGCCGAAGCGGTGCTGCTCGTCCACTACCATCAATCCCAGCTGCTTGAATGATACGCCCTCCTGGATAATGGCGTGGGTGCCGACCACTATATCGAGGTCGCCCTCGGCTATCTCGGCATAGATCTGGCGCTTTTCTTTAGCCGGGGTGCTCCCTTTGAGTAAGCGCACGGTAGGGGCCGTCTCTCCCAGGCTTCCCACCATGCGCGTGATGTTCTTGTAGTGCTGTTCGGCAAGGATCTCGGTAGGGGCCATGATCGCCCCCTGCGCGCCGTTCTGCACCGCTATCAGGAGGGCTATGGCGGCCACAACGGTCTTGCCGGAACCTACGTCGCCTTGCAGGAGGCGAGTCATAGGCACTGTGGAGGCTATGTCCTTCAATATCTCATCCACTACCCGCCCCTGCGCGCCGGTCAGCTCGAATGGCAGCGAGCGCAGAAAGCCGTCCAGCAGAGGAGAGTCGGTGGGCATCGCCATGCCTTTCTGCGACTCCTGCCACTCGCGCCTGCGCTGGAGCATACCTAGCTGGATCATCAGGAACTCATCGAACGCGAGGCGCTTGGTAGCGCGGACGGCGTCCATGCGCGAGTCGGGGAAGTGGATCTGGCGGACGGCAGTCTCAAGGTCCACCAGACCCGCGTCGTGCTTCATCGGTTCGGGCAGATAGTCATGCAACTGGTCGGCGAATCGGTCAACGGCGTCGTGCATAATGCGCCGCAGGGTGCGCCTGTAGAGGCCCTCGGTTGAGCGGTAGACGGGCACGATCCGCCCGGTGTGCAGCAACTCGTTGTCGTAAGGCTCCCACTCCGGCGAGTTGAAGGTGAGCCTGCCGTTGAAAGGGATGGGCTTACCTGAGATGACGATAGGATCGCCCTGGTGGAGCGACTTCAGCAGGTACTCCTGGTTGAACCAGGATACGGAGATGGTGCCGGTGTCGTCGGCGAGCACGGCGGTGACGAGCGGCCTGCCGGTGCGGGTCTTGCGCGCCTCCACCTCCCAGATGGTGGCGACGATGGTCTGGTTGGTCTCAGGCTCCAACTCCGCGATGGTCTTCATGTCCGAGAAGTCGTCGTAGCGGAAGGGGAAGAAGAGGAGGGCGTCGCGCACGGTGTAGACGCCCAGGCGCTTGAGCAGGCGAGCGGTGGCTTCCTGCACGCCCCTCAGCACGGTGACGGGCGAGTCGAGGTTGGCGTTGCGGCGGGCCACGCGGCTGGAGGCGGCAGGTTGCGGCCCTATGCCGTCGGCGGGCGCGGGTGCGATGCCGCTCATACGCTTGGATACGGGGGCCCTGGCGCGTGGATCGGCCTCGTCCCAGCCCTGGAAGTCGTCCAGGGCTGAGGGGAGGTAGCCGTTGCCGTTGCTACCCTGTGTTGTGGGCTTATCCTGCCTGCCGTTCGGGGTGTCAGGCGTTGCCAGGTGGGAGGGCAAGTCGCGCACGCCTCGCTCAAAAAGCTGAAGTAGCTCGCCGGCGGTCTGAACGGCCGAGCGGCGTGCCGTCACGTCGAGGTAGTTGTAGCGGTTGAACGCGCCCGCTATGGCGGATGAGATAGGGCGAGCCTCGCGCTCTTGGGTGGCTATCTGGTCGGCCCAGCGGCGGGCAAACGCTTCAAGCCCGCCCTGTACGGCGGCGTCGGTGTAGCCTTTGTGCTCCTCCAGGCGAAGGATGTTGCGGAATACGGTGGTGGGGATAGGCATTTGGAATGCGGAATGTGGAATGCGGAATGTGGAATGCGGAATGTGGAATGCGGATTGCGGAATGCGGATTGCGGATCAATTGTAGCACATCCCGCACACCGTTTTCCGCATTCGGAAGCCTATTTAGATGATCACTTGCTACTTGGAATTAGGGAGCGTAGATGAGTTCGGAATTGCAGGAGTAGAGGTTGTCTCTGGTGGTGCGGGCGTAAACGTCACTTTTGCGTTTGGCCCCTGCTCTATCACGCGCAACGACTTAATGCGGGTTACTCTTTCGTTGTCGGTGATGTAAAGAGGATAGACAGCATACATCTCCGGGTAGCCGAGCGTATCGTTGAACTTGATGCGATACTGCACCTCGTATCGCTCGCCGCCAAGCACGAGGCCACGGCTGGTCGGGTCGTCCAGGATTTTCTGAATGGTCTCGAAATGGGCTTCGACGGT
>JBAURA010000565.1:0-3364 GCA_049580985.1 Chloroflexia bacterium | reverse complement strand
GGGTAAGGGAACAGGGCACCCACAAGGGGTGCCCCTACGACCCGGTTTTCTCTACCCCTAATCTTGTGGAGTGCGGAATAGATGGATGTTGGAGAGTTTGTTATGATAGATAATATAGGCAGTTGGTGTTGGAGTTATTCCGCACTCCACACTCCGCATTCCGCACTTTGGAGAGTGTTATGGGGAGATTAGAAGTCAGGTATGATCCCGACCCGATTTTGCGCGAGAAGGCGAAGCGTGTCAAGAGTTTCGATGGTAGCCTGCGCAAGCTGGCGGCCGATATGTTAGAGACTATGCACGCCAACGCGGGTGTGGGGCTGGCCGCGCCGCAGGTAGGGCTTTCGATACGGTTGCTGGTGGCCGAGTACGTGCCGGACAAAGAGGACACGTCCAGGGGTGACCGGGGCTTCAAGGTGGCGTTGTGCAACCCTGAGATCGTGAAGGCAAGCGAGGATATAGATGTGGGGCCGGAGGGGTGCCTGAGCATACCGGGCTGGGTAGCGGACGTGCCCCGGTACACGTCTGTGACGGTGAAGGGGCAGACGACGGAGGGGAAAGAGATCAGGATCAAGGCCGACCACTATTTCGCGCGGGTGCTACAGCACGAGATCGACCACTTGAACGGGGTGCTGTTCACGGATAGAGTAGTTGACATAAAAACGCTACGAAAGATAGACCCCAGCCTGGATGCGGAAGAAGTAGGGATGCTGGAGGTGTGATATGGATTGGCGAGAGCGCATTACCGTAGATCCGGCGATCTGCCACGGGAAGGCATGTATCACAGGCACTCGAATAATGGTCTCGATAATACTTGATAATCTGGCGGCAGGTGTCGAAGAGGACAGGATATTGCAGAATTATCCCTCCTTGACGCTCGAAGATATCAAGGCTGCTATTGGCTATGCGGCGGAACTGGCGCGCGAACGCATCGTGCTTGTGCCCGCCAGTGTGAACTAGTGAAATTCAAGCTAGATGAAAACCTGCCCCTAGAAGTGGCAGTTATGTTAAGATCAGCAGGATATGATGCGCTCACCGTTCACGATCAGAATATGCGTGGGGAGCGCGACGAAAGGGTTATTGACGCCTGCAAGTATGAGGAGCGAGTGTTGATGACGTTGGATCTCGATTTTGCCGATATGAGGGCTTTTCCGCCGGATCAATATTCAGGCATCATTGTGCTTCGCGTGCGTAGCCAGGATGTTCCGCACCTGGTTTCAGTGTGCAGTGGTATTTTGCCGGTATTATCTCAAGAGCAGGTAAAGCAACGTCTCTGGATTGTGGATGAAGCACGTATTCGCATCAGAGGGGAGTAGCATCATAAGCTGATAGTATCAACAAAAGAAACAAGAAGACAGTCCCGTGCGTTCGGTGCGGGGCCGTCTTCTTGTTTCCCTGGTTCCTTACTGTCCCATGCCTGGGATGAGGCCGAGCTGCTGGTAGAAGCTCAGGTTGTCGCCGTAGTAGTGCAGGCTGGCGAGCTTGCCGTCCCTGACGCGCCACACTTCGCAGAATGGGGCCTCGACCCGCTTGCCGGTGGCGGGGATCGACGTGCCATCGGGGTTGGGTAGGGGAGCGGTGTTGGTGGCACGGAAGACGCACTCGTTTACGACGAAGTCGTCTCCAATCAGTTGGCTGATTACCTCTAGCTTAGCATCGGGGAAGGGGGCTTTCAGGAACTGTAGCGTCTGCACGAAGGCGTCTTTGCCATGCGCGGTCGTGCCGAAGGCGTTGTTGACAAGCTCAACGTCATCGGTCAGCAATTCAGGGATGCTGTCGAAGTCGTCGTTGTTGAACTGCTCGTAGCCTTCGCGGGCGAGAGCTGCATAATCAGCAGTCATGGGCGACATTGCCGTAGGGGACATTTGGGGTACTCCTTCATGTTGGTTTTGGGCTGGTGACGCACACTGTTTGTGCGTATGCGATGATTAGAGTATGCCCCCTGGATATTAGTCGCTTTCCAGACCGGGAACTGTTCACTGGTTGCTCAATTACTGTCCGGTAGCGCGGACAGGGCTGCAAGCAGGTGTTACGCGGCTTCGGCCGGCTCCTCTTTTTTGGGGAGGTAGTCTTCGGCGTGCCCTAGAGGGGTGAGCGCGAAGGCGAGCGGGATCGCTATCTGTAGCAGTCCGATGCCCCCAAAGACCCAGGCCACATTGCCGGTGCCCTCGATTATCCAACCGCCCAGCAGCGCGCCGAGCGGGATAGCCGACCAGGCCAGCACGCCCGCGATGCTCCTTACGCGGCCCAGCATGTGATTGGGCGCGATAGCCTGCCGGAGGCTGCCCGTGTTGATATTGAACAAGATGCCGACGCCGGACATGAGTGCAAAAATCGGCAATGCTGCCCAGAAATAGCTGGTGGAGGCGAGGGCCACGGCCAGGATGCCCTGGATCATGAGCGCGCCGAGGGCTACCTTGCTGAAGGGCCAGCGCTTCCGCAGGCGGCCCGCCAACAGCGACAGTAAGATGACGCCCAGGCTGTTCGCGGAGTAGATCAACCCTAGCTGCGCATCGGTGGCTTGTAGCTGCTCTTTGGCGAAGAGGATGCGCTGGGCGCTCAGGCTGGCGGTAACAAAATTGACGATAGCCATCATGAACGAAATGTTGCGGAGCACGGGGTGGCTCAGCACGTATTTGAGGCCCTCCCCCACATCCTGGCGTACACTGGTGCGAGGGCGCTCCTTGGCTACGTTGAAGCTCCTGGCGATCAA
The DNA here is from genome assembly GCA_049580985.1 of Chloroflexia bacterium. Lineage (GTDB taxonomy): Bacteria > Chloroflexota > Chloroflexia > QHBQ01 > JADMIH01 > JADMIH01. Next base: position 654 of record JBAURA010000565.1, on the reverse strand, counting down.
CATGAGCGAAACTGCTGAGAGAAGGAATGAGGCCGCGTCGATGAAGATCAGGTCGTAGATCGGTATGAAGGCCACGAGCACACCGGCCAGGAGAGGGCCGATGATGCGGGCGGCGGAATAGCTGGCTTCGATACGCCCGTTAGCCGCTACCAGGTCGTCCTGCTTTTGTACGAGGCTGGGGATCGCCGCGAATTGCGCCGAATCGAAGAAGATGCCGAGGGTGGATACGAGGAAAAGGACAGCGTAGATCCACCAGACGGTGAGGAGGTTGAACGTTGCCAGCAGTGGGATCGTGGCTAGGATTGCGGCCCTGGCTACGTCCACGAAGATCATGAGGCGCTTGCGGTCGAGGCGGTCGGCCCAGGCCCCGATGAAGAGGCCGAAGAGGAGGTAGGGGAGCATGTAGGCCGCCGACGAGATGGCGAGGTTGATGGCCGAGCCGGTCAGGTTGTAGACGAGCAGGGGGAGTACGAAGCCGGAGAAGGAGTCGCCGAGGGAGGAGATGGCCTGTCCGAGCCAGAACTTCCAGAAATCGTAGGTGAGAGAGCGGTCGTGGGGCGGTGGGAGGGACATGGTTGGATGATTATATCAGGGCGCGAAACGCGAAACGCGAAACGCGAGAGACGGAACCGCCAAGAAGCCAAGAGCGCCAAG
>JBAURA010000564.1:0-5897 GCA_049580985.1 Chloroflexia bacterium | reverse complement strand
CTGACAACTGGTCCCGATAAGGAGCATTATGAACGTCAAGCTGAAGCGCGTGGTACGGACTCCGCACTCTGAGGAGATATCGATCTTCGATAATGACACGCGGGATGAGAACGACGATGCCGTGAGTATCGGCAAGCTGGAAGTGCATTACTTGAGCGACCAGATCGTGGGCACGCTGCTGATATGGTCAGAGTTCGCGCAGGGGTATAACGCCACTCATGGCCCAGGCTCGGATGAGACGCTGGACGAGGTGATAGATGCGATATTGAGCGAGGTGGCCGAGACGCTGGGGGTGCCCGCCGAGTACGGGATAGAGGTGTACTATCCATCGGTCGCCAACCAGTCGTTCTTCAGCAACTATGCGGACGACGGAGAGGACGGGGAGGCAGGCGAAACTGAGTACGCGTACGAAAGCGCCGGGGAGACCGAGGGCGAAGAGTACGAGGTCGTCGCCGGGGAGCAAGCAGGTGGAGAAGGCCAGGAGGCCGGAGGGCCAGGCAGAGACGATGAATATTACCGCAGACTCGCTCGCAAGGAAGAATAGTCCAGGCGCAGGGGCGGGTTTCAAACCCGCCTTTGTTGCGGGCATGACCGACAACGCAGGCAAAGTCCAGGGAGAGGGAGCGGGCTTCAGCGATCTGTATGTCCAGGGCGGCGTGCTGAGGGTGGGCGCGCTCGACCGCTACCCGGAGCTATTGCACGGTATTAGCATGCGCGTGGCGCCCGATGGCGAGGATTGGAACCTGAGCGCCAGGCGGGGCAGCCCCGAACACCCGGCGGACCCAGGGGTGGCCCTGCGAAACCGCGAGAAACTGGCCGCTCTGCTGGGCATCTCCCTGGACAGGGTAGTAGGGTGCAGGCAGGTGCACGGCACGCTGGTGGCGCGCGTGGGCGCGGCGGACGCCGGTAAGGGTATGTGCCCGGAAAACCCCAGCATCGAAGGCGCGGATGCGATGGTGACGAACGTGCCTGGGTTATACTTGATGGCGCTGTCCGCCGATTGCCCGTCCGTGTTTTTCTACGATCCGGAGCGGGGCGTGGTTGGATTGGCGCATTCAGGGTGGAAAGGGACGGTAGGGCGGATAGCGGGTAACGTGGTGGCGATGATGGTGGACGACTTCGGGTGCGACCCGCGCCATATAGTGGCGGTAGTCGGCCCCGGTATTGGGCCTTGTTGCTATGGCGTGGGCGAGAACGTGGTGAGCGCTGCCGAGGAGGCCTTCATGCACGCATGGGGTGGTCCGGCGCCTTTGCTTGAGAGGCGGGACGGCCTGGTCTACTTCAACTTGCGTGAGAGCATACGCCGCGCCGTCGTGGAGGCCGGTGTGCCTGCGGAGAACGTGACGGTGGAGGAGGTATGCACAGCGCATAATCTCGACCTGTTCTACTCACACCGTGCCGAGAAGGGGCAATGCGGGCTGTTTGGGGCGGTGGTGGGTTTGGCGGACGATGGACGATGGACGATGGACGATGGACGATGGACGATGGACGATGGACGATAGAGCCTAAAACGTAAATGACGCATGACGTGTGAAACGATTTTTTTCGTCTTTCGTCTTTCGTCTTTCGTCCTTCGTCCTTCGTCCTTCGTCCTTCGTCGGCAAAGCTATGAGCAGTATTGAGGACAATTTGGCGGTTGTCAGGGAGAGGATGGCCCGCGCGGCGGAGCGGTCGGGGCGGAGGCTGGACGATGTGACTTTGGTGGTGGTGACTAAGACCGTGCCGGTGGAGCGGATCAGGCTGGCGGTGGAGGCGGGGGTTGGGCACCTGGGGGAGAACCGGGTGCAGGAGGTGGCGGGCAAGTTTGGGCCGCGCGGAGGTGCCGCCGGTGCGCGGGTGGCGTGGCAGGGGATAACCTTGCACATGATCGGGGCGTTGCAACGGAATAAGGCGCGGCGCGCCGTGGAACTGTTCGATTGGGTGCAGTCGGTGGACAGGGTTGAGTTGCTGCCGGTGCTGGATAGGGCCGCTTCCGAGCGGGGCGGCGGGCCGTTGCCGGTGCTGCTGGAGGTGAATACCACGGGCGAACCTGCAAAGTCGGGCGTGGAACCGGCAGCGCTGCCCAGGTTGGTCGATGCGCTGGCGGAATACGCACACCTACGCGCAATGGGGCTGATGACGATTGGCCGGCTGGGGGCGGGTGAGGCGGAACTGCGACGGACGTTCGGCGGGCTGAGGCGGATGCTGAAAGGGCTGAAGGAGACGCACGCAGAGGTAGGAGATTGGAAGCACCTGAGCATGGGCATGAGCGACGACTACGAGATCGGGATCGAGGAAGGCTCCACGATGGTGCGGTTGGGCCGGGCGGTGTTTGGCGAACGCACATGACGTTGGATCGGTATGTTTTGTTTGATTGAAGAATTGCTACCTGAGATGGACAGGTTTCTCGACAGGCTGGTAAGGAACGCGGAAGGGGCCGGGTACAGGCTGTACCTGGTGGGTGGGAGCGTGCGCGATCAACTGATGGGGCGCAAGATACACGACTTTGACCTGACCACCGACGCGCCCGTGCCGGTCATCAGGAGTATATTGGAGGCTTCGCAGCCGGATGCGCTGTTCGCGCTGGGTGAGAAGTTCGGCACGGTTAGCGCCATCGTGAACGATACTACCGTCGAGATCACTACGTTCAGGGCGCAAGATGAGGTTGTGGAGGCAGACGGTGGACGGTGGACGGTGGACGGTCGACTCGATACGGTAAAGGCATTGCATACGGACTTGGCGCACCGAGATTTCACGGTGAACGCTATCGCGCGGGACCTGCACACGGGGGAACTGCACGATCCGTTCAATGGGCAACTGGATATAGAGCACAAGCTTATCCAGGCGGTTGGAGATGCCGAGGCGCGGTTCCAAGAGGACCCGTTGCGGCTGTTGCGTGCGGTGCGGCTGGCGGCGGGGCTACAGTTCTTCATCGAGCGGGACACGAAAGAGGCGATCAAGCGCATGGCGCACCTGCTCAAAGGAGTAGCGTGGGAGCGAATCGGCGATGAGCTGGACAAATTGCTGCTCGCGCCGGTGCCTAGCGAGGGGGTTGACGGGCTTGATAGCCTGGGTCTGCTTCCCTATGCGATCCCGGAGATGATGGAGATGCACGAGATGGAGAGAGGCCCGCACCACTACAAGGAGGTGTACCCGCACACGCTCAAGGTGCTGGACAAGACGCCGCCCGACCTGGTCCTGCGGTGGGCGGCGCTGTTGCACGACGTTGCCAAGCCTGCTACTTATGGGGTGACCGATGGGGAGGTGCATTTCTTCGGGCACGAAAGAGTAGGGGCGAAGATGGCGCGCGGCATCTTGAACAGGCTGAGGCGTCCCGCCGAGGTGATCGAGGCTGTGGTGCAACTGGTGGCCGAGCACCTGCGGATCGGGGTGTACGACGAAAGCTGGACGGATGGGGCGGTGCGCCGCTTTATCAGAGAGACCGCGCCGATAACGGAGAGGTTGTTCGTGTTGTCGCGCGCGGATATAACTTCGCAACGAGCATATCGCGTGGCCGCGGCCCTCGCCCGCGTGGATGCGTTGTACCGGCGGTGCGAGGAGATCAGAGCGCAGGAGGATGTGGAGAAGCTGCACAGCCCGCTCGACGGCCACGAACTGATGCTGATGTTTGGAGGGAAGCCGGGGCGGTGGATCGGGGAGATCAAGGATTATTTGCTGGGGCTTGTGCTGGACGGTACGTTGTCGCAGGACGACAAGGCGGAGGGCGAGCGGCTGGCGCGGGAGTATGTGGCACAGCATCCTGAGCTAAATATAGGCGCTAGCTAGAGGAAGGGGAGAATGAGAAATCTAGAGAAGAATGTGACACTGCGAGCCGCTATCCTGGGGGTGATGTCGGGGATGCGGTCGGTGGCTGGCTCGGCCACGATCGCGCGGCGGGCTGTGCGGGAGCCGAAAGGGTTCGAGGGTACGATCTTCCGGTTGCTGACGAAGCGCTCGATGTCGGGGCTGGCTACGCTAGGGCAGGTGGGCGAGATAGTGCTGGACAAGCTGCCGATCTTGCCTGCCCGGATCGCCCCGCTGCCATTGGTGGGGAGGGCGTTTTATGGCGGGGCCGCGGGGGCTGCGGCGTTTGCGGAGGCGCGCAGGCCCGTGATCCTGGGTGCGCTGCTTGGGGCCGGGGCGGCGGTGGCGTCGGCGCACGTGTTCTACCGGTTGCGGGTGGGAGCATCGAAGGGGCTGCATGTGCCCGATCCGGTGGTGGCGATTGCGGAGGATGGGGTTGTGTTTGCGCTGGAGCGGGCGGCGATGCGGACGTATGAGTAAGAGGGAGTTTGAAGCTTTGTTCTATTTCTTGTAAGAAGAATGCGTCCCTATCAGTACTAATGTGCTAATTACTCCTTAGGATGTATTGACAACAGGTAGTTAAGCATCATATAATGGAAATGTATAGGAACTTATGTTCTGATTATTGTTGGGCAATTTAGTTGTTGCTAGGTGGAGAGTTAAAATGGAAGGCATACTGACCAGAAAAGACCTTATATTGCTTTTCCTTGCTGTTGCCAATAATAGGCCCATAACACCTGTTCAATTACAAAAGGGCATCTTCTTGCTTCAAGAGGAACTGCCTCCTGACTTCATAAAATTCGAACCCTATCGGTTTGAACCGTGGAAATGGGGGCCATATAGCGTAGCAATTTATACAGATGTATTTGAACTAGCTAGTCGTGGGTATGTGGTAGCGGACAAACCTAATGCTCGAGATTACCCTCAAGAATATAGGGCAACGGGACATGGCATTGAGTATGGCACGCAAATACTCACGAAAATACCTGAAAAGATCAACAAGCAAATCAGATCCATCGTTTCAAAGGTACAAAATACTCAATTTGCATCCCTTCTACGAGAACTATATGCAAAGTATCCCGACTATGCAGTTAATAGCGTATTGGTAGGTCTTAAGCCGGGCGAGGAGATTAGACGCCGCACCAGTGATGATATCAAGCCCAGAGGAGCAATATTACATACTGAAGCGCACAATGCTTTAAAATGGATACGTGCCGCTACAATGTTATCCAGTAGTGAATTAGCTTATATATTAGGTGTGACGATGGAACAGTTGCACATGTGGCAGAATGGCAAGGATATCTCCAATGAGGATGAAGGCCGTATTCTCGCTGTTCGTAATATCCTCAAGCGTGCTGAAAGTAAATATGTAACGCCTAAGAAACTGTCCACTTGGTTGAAAACTCCAGTTAATTCACTAGAATTAACTCCTGCTGATGCATTGCATAATGGTGAGATTGATAGAGCAAGATTTCTAGCTGTAGCCACTCCATCTCCTTTGCCTAAGTCTCAAGTGAGAAGGAACTCCAGAGTAATCAGAAGTAATGAGAACGTAAGGCGTGGTCAGGAGGCTTTACCTCCCGAAGCAGATGTTAGTGTAATAGATCTATTGGGACGTGCTCTTATCTAAACAGACTGGAAGTAGGCACTATGGAAACCCCTGGCGATACAACCTTATCGCCATATGAATTAGGTTGGCGTCAGGGTTGTTTGTTATCATCGCCCTCGATAAAAGTCTTGTGGAATACAACAGATCCGGCCTCTACTGATTTCTCAAGTATCGGGGAACGTGATCCTGAGTCAGAAGATCGTTTTGTGGTCGTCTCCCCAAGATTGTGATATAACTAGATCATCTGCCGACGAACCATTTATTGAGGTGCTTCTTTGCAAACCCGTACAAGCGGGCGTGAATCTAATCAATATCGATAGAAATAGTCCACGCTTTTTTGTCTTAGATCACACAACCAGGCTAGTTGTTTTTGCACCGTTCAGGGCGCAGATCGCAAAGGAGATGTTACAAGATCTGGAACCACAACCCTGGCCTGGTAATGACTTACGATTTAAGCAATTCGTAAGTTGGTTGGGTAGGCGTTTCACACGACCAGCCTTCCCAG
>JBAURA010000563.1:0-7508 GCA_049580985.1 Chloroflexia bacterium | reverse complement strand
CTCCAAAATGCCGGTACTTGAACAGCTTGGTCTGGCTCATGGGCTAGGCTCCGCGGGTCGATAATCGTTCGCAATTATCATTGATTAGCCTACTCTAACTGAGCCGTCCGTTCTTTGCAACACTACCAAATGAGCAATGTGGGAGAAGAATAAAAGTTGACCATGTCATTATAATCTAGAGTAATTCAGATGAACATCAGGAGTCCAGCAGATGGTTGCTATTATCCCTGCATTGATGCATCATACTTGCGTTGATGCTTGGAAACCGTAAAGCTCAAGGAGGAAATCCTATGGCGGAAAAAACACCAGCACCTCGACCAACACCACCAAGTGACATCGAACGTAACAAGAAAGTTATGCTCGCTATGCTGGAGGCGTTCAACACCGGGAACACTGACATTATTCCCAAGCTTATTCACCCAGAGGCCCAAGATAACTCATCACGCCCTAAAATGGGAGGGCCGGAGGCGCCGGAGGCGCCTAACGCGTTGAGTTGGTCGATCCAAATAGAGGAGCTCATAGGGGCGTTTCCGGACGGGCAGTATAGCGTGGATACAATGGTAGCGGAGGGAGATACGGTGATGCTGCGCTGGGCGTTCACGGGCACCCAGCGCGGACCCTTGTTTGGCAGGGAGGCGACGAATAAACAGGTAACACTGTACGGATATGAGATCGACCGATTTCAACGTGGCCAGATCATCGACCACACGGACGACGACTCCCCCGTTTTTCACTTACTGGAACAATTGGGGTGGATGGATGAGGAAATGCTGAGAAGATTGGGTTTGCTAAAAACGGCTGAGGGATGATGCATGCTGGGGCCATTAATCACGAGGCCGGATCGTGTAATTAACTTTCCACAGCAGCCACATTTACGCATTGAAGATCTCCGAATACGAGATCGGTGAAAGCACGCACCTAAATATCATCTGTGCGGCTTCTTAGATAGTAAACGACAAAACAAGCTGGGAACAACCGCTTGTAGAGCCTTAGCATAACTACTTGACAAGGTGCAAGAATACTGTTATGCTGTTCTTAGCCTGGCTTTCGTATAAAGTTCAGGTACACGTCTAAACGTCGCGGGGTTATTACCGGAAACGGCAGTTTATGCTGCTCTCGTATCCGGCTGGGCTCTTCTCAGGCGTATGCTCCGCCAGCTATTACAAGCTGGTGTTGCGCTATATTGGCGGTATGTTCAAGCAATCTAACAACCATCTACTCAAACGTTTCAAATTTGGAGGCAACAATGTCCGATCACAATGACGAGCAATACGATCCCAGTCAAAAGCAAACGGTTCCTTGGACCCGGCGTAAATTCCTTGCCATGAGCGGCCTCCTTGCCACCGGCTTGGCGGCGGCTCCCGTTCTCAAGGGGTGGGATGGGGCTAATTCCGCAGCTATGCCGACGGCCAGGGGTACGACTACGGCTACGGTCGGCCGAAACAAAGCGGCCATGCGCCGGCTGCTGGAGGCGTTCAACACCGGCGACACTTCAATTGTTGATGAGCTTGTCCGCTCAAACGTCCGCTCCAGCGCCTCACGCCTCCTCAAACCGAGTATGAGAACGATGACCGTTAGGGAGTGCGTGAAGCATGACATCGTTGTCACCCGCCAGACCTTCCCGGACTTGCACTTAGAAGAAGTGAAAATGATCGGGGAGGGGGACAGGGTCGTACTGCGCTGGAAGATGACGGGCACCCACCTTGGACCGTTGTTCGACAAGCCGCCGACGGGAAAACGGGTCACCTTGATTGGGCACGAATACGCCCGATTTGAAGATGGTCTGATAGTTGAACATACCAACGACCACGAAAACGCCCTTTTGGTAGCGCTAGGCCAAGTGGGATTGCTGGATCAGGCGACGTTGCACAAGCTGAGGCTGGTGTAACAATGTGACCAATGCGCGGGGCGGTTACCGCTATCAGTTAGGCGAGATTGACCGCTCCGCTATTTCCTCAAACGTGCTAGATTGAGGATATGCCAGTGAAGAGGGTTGTATCTTCGACGAAGCAGATGGGGTTTCCGAAGGGATCTACAGCAAAGAACGCACGTTCGCCCCAATGTTGAGTCTCGACGCTCTCGTCAAGCCATTTGCAACCCGCTAGCTTGGCTCGTTCATAGATTGCCTCGATATCCGAGACCGCGAAATAAATATGTTCAGGGTTCGGCGTGGCTGAGTGGCCCTCTAGCAGTGGGTCAAGGCACGCTAGAATCGTGCCGCCACATTGAAAGTAGTGGCGATTTGGCGCAACTCGCTCCCCACGGATCCCAAGAACCTGAGAGTAAAACTCGGCTGCCTTGTCAATATTGCTGACGGGCAGGATGACACGGAATAGCCGTGGAACTGTCATGGCTGTGTCGGACACCATGAAGTAGGCCGTTATCCTGTTCGCCGAACTTGGGAGCGTCGCCTCAAAGCACTTCCTGACAAGCTGCCCGCTCAAATCGGCTGCTTGGGGCGGCATCTGGTAGAGCTTATTCAGCCCTGGTCCGAATGTGGCAGGGCGATCGCCGCTGACAGCACGATCCTGTGAGCCAGAGGTGGTGTGTGGCATAAGAAGCACAGAGAGGCAGGAGAAGTACCTCACACCTCTATTGACACCGAGGCTCACTGGGCCAAATCGGGTTGGCATGGTTGGGTCATCAAACGGAACTGGAAGACGGAAACTCTGCACATATCGTTCCCACACGCTATAGAGTTCCCTATCGAGGCTCCGACGCTTCATATGCTCCTATGGCTGCGCCGTTGCCTGAGCAAACCCTTTAGGATAACGATCACCGACCCTGATACCGGAGCGCCCGTTTTCAGCATAGGGGATCAACTCATGGACGGGATCATCAAGAGCCCTGAGGACGGAGACCTGAGCTTGGCAGAAGACCTAACAACGGTTCAACAGGTGACAGGGCAACGCATAGTCATCCCTAGTGCTGAGTTTAGCGCCGAGGACGTAGAGGCTCTTAACTTGCTAAGAGGAATCTTGCGTCACGGACGTCTGAAGACAGACTGGGCGGGAGGCACGATAATCGCCCCAAAAGGAGAAGTGGTTAGTTTCTTAGGGGCTGCGCCCGTCAGCAACAGGTGGTTTGGAAAGATAGAGCCAGCGAGCTTACGCTTGTTCGGCCAGGATATCCCGCTCGGTAGGGCAAGGTACGCCCACTGCGCGAGGCTCGTCAATGAGCAAGACGTGCGTGATCTCCTGTCCCAAGATCTGGACCCTAGCACGCCTATCGAGTTGCAATGGAAGCCTCCTGATGAGCCTATAGAGGTAGACGATGGCCACATAGTGCCAGGCAATACGGTGATAGTGGATTATCTTGACTGGAAGCACGATTAAATTCAGGAGGGGTCCGTCTTTGTCCGAGTGCTTGGCTGTCAACTTGGCTGTCAAAAAATAGCGAAAGCCCCAGTGTTCTAAACTAGGGCTCAAAACTACACGTGAAATTAGAACATTTGAGAGCTGGGGCGCAAGGATTCGAACCTCAACTTACTGATCCAGAGTCAGCTGTCCTACCGTTAGACGACGCCCCAATACGTTTGCGCGTGCTTATTATATCAAGATTCGTGTTCTTTGTCAATAATCCTGGCTTATACAAACAGAAAACCCAGACAGTCCTGACGGATCATCTGGGCCTCTGTTTCTCCGAAAGCTCAGCACTTCCGAAGTAATTTTAGTATACCCGGCTATGGGTGCGCTGTCAACGATGAACGCCGCTAGTTTTCCACAACCATGGCTGGCCTGGAAGGATGGGAGTGGCACTTCTCATGCTATGGTGTTGGCAGAGGGGTCGCGGGGTATTTGTCTTAAGTGTTGCATTCGCGCACGGATTGTAGTACAAACAAGGGGACAAAACGGAGGGAGGAAGGGAATGACCACAGGCAACATGCCGAACCCACCTGACCGGCTTACAAGCATGGCCCCAACCGAGGGTGCGCGGGCGCAGACACAGACCGAGCCGGAGGCCGGAGAGCCGCAACAGCCGCTGGACCTGGCCGGCGATATCGCTCGCATCATCACCGAGCAGGCTGACGTGCTTGCACAGAGGCTTGTGTATCATACCCAGCTACTGTTCGGGGTGAGCGCGATGGCAGTGGACATCGTGAACGCTCGCAATAGCGTGCTTGTGGTTGCCAACGCGGTCCGCAACAGGTCGGAGAAGCAGGCGGTGGGTACGCTGGTGAACGTGGGCACGCCTCAGAATGCCCAGATCAATGATGGGACACTGCCATTCAAGAACAACAGCCAGGTAGCGGGGCTGCTTGAGGGCCTCATCCTAGATACAGTGTCGCAGGCATACCGAGACGACCCCGCCCGGCAGCGAGAGGCACGATTGCTCCTCGATACGTACTCGCAGTCGGCGAATGAGCAATTACAGGGCCAATCGAGCGCCTTGGGACCTGTGATGGTGCAGGGTAGCCAGGGGATTGGGGCGAATCCGAACGCGCGGAGTTAGGGGCCGGGACCAGTAGGTTGGCGTATTATGCGACGTAAGCTCAGGCTCGTTATTGCGCTCCTGCTTGTGGGCGCATATCTTTTTGCGATGGGGTCTGCGGTGTATGCGCAGACCTTTCCGCCGCTTGTGGGTGTGGTGGCCGATGACACGGGCAACCTGGATACGGACGCGGTCAACGCGGCTGCGGAGGCGCTCACAGACCTCGGTGTGCAGCCGCTCGCTGTCCTGGCGCAGAACCAACCCGACCCAGACGATGACGCCTTTGCTCGCACTGTCGCACAGAACTATGGTTATATCAACGGTGGCGTTGTTGACCCTGACCTTCTTTCCATAGTTGTCTCTTTGAACCAACGGCGATTTATCCTGCTGTATGGAGATAATCTCAGGCCGATATTTGAGGACACGAGCCGAGGCGAGACACCAGCAACGACTATACGCAATAAGGTAGGGCCGCTGCTGGCCGCAGGGGTGAGCGCCTCTGCCAATGGCAACAAAGCCGAGGCATCGGAGAAGCTTACCGAAGCATTCATAACAGGCCTCACCGAAGCGGCCGGCGTCATCGATCTCTACCGCAATCCGCCCACACCTACCCCGCGCCCGACGCCTGAGCCGACCGCCACTCCACAGCCGCCGATAAATATCGACATGAGCGGGCTGGGCACGGCTTTGCTGTGGGTGGTGGGGATTATAGTGGCGCTTGGGTTGCTGGCGGTGCTGGGGCCGGTCGGGTGGCGGGCATGGCGGCGGGCACAGGAGAGCGCGGCGCGCAGGCGCGCCCTCGAGGAGCAGCTTGTACAGGCGCGCAACGTGGCCGCCGATATGATCACCGACCTGGACTTCCCGGCGGACCCGGCAGAGCAGTTGCAGTATCGCTTCCTGGCGCTGGTGCTCGGCAACGAGCGCCCCGAAGAGCTTGCGCAGTTGCAGGGGCGCTACCGTGAAATGTACGACCGGGTGTCGGGGGCGCTGGCGCGGTACAACGCGGCCAATAGTGCGAAGCACACGACCGAAGAAGAGATTACGGCGGGGATCGGGCAATACCAGGGGATACAGAGCGAGATCAACCTGGCGGCGACTTTCCTGAAGGAGATGGCCGAGCGGAGCAGGCAGGTCGAGGGGCAGATTGCGTCGGCCCCTGGGGAGGTTGAAGAGGCAAAAAAAGCCCTGGCCGCAGCGACCGGTAGCCTCGAACGGTTAGCTGCGGCCCCGGACCTGTATAAGGCCGACCCGGAGAAGGTGACCGCAGGGGTTAACAGGCTGATCGGCCAAGCACAGGAAGCGCTTAGGTCTGAACCAGCTCGCCCGCTTAACGCTTATGATGAGGCCACGTCGGCTCGCGACTCGGCGGATCGCATCTTGTCGTTGGTCCAACGTATCGGCACGGCTTATAGCGCCCTGGGTGACTTCCGGGGCATGGTGGAGGGGCATCGCAAGCGGGGATATAAGCTGCCAAGCTCTAACGAGCACGATTCCAGCCTGCTCGCCTTGCTATCGCGGGCTGCGGAGGGTTTGGAGGGGGATGGCGACCCGGCACTGTTCGAGAATATCATGCGGAGTGTGGATGAAGGGTTGGGGAAGGCGCGCACTACCGTCGATACTCTAGTGGGCCAACACAGGTCTAATGAGCAGGCGCTGGCGCATCTACAGAAGGCTGGCGAAGAGCTTAAGGAATACATCGCGGAAGGCGCGCGGGCGTTCGATAAGGTGGACGAGTACGCCGAAAGCTCATGGGCAGACATACGCGGTAATGGCACGGAGGCCCAAAAAGCGGCCAACCGCGCGCAAGGACTGTGGGAGGAAGCCACGGCGCTCAACGCGCTCCAGCCGGATGGGGCGCAGGACTTCGAGCGGGCCGCCGAACTGGTGGGCGAGGCCGGGGATTCTATCAGGAAGTCGCGCGACCTGGTCACTGCCATTCTCGAACGGCTGAAGAATATCGAGGAGAGCAAGCGCACCGCCGGGGCGGAGATCGAGGCCGCCGGGCGCGATATAGAGGCCGGGCAGAGCTTCGTGGCGCAACACGACAGGGATATTACGCCGAAGCCGTCGGATATGCTGAAGGAGGCGGCGCGGTTGCTGGCCGAGGCGAAAGAGGAGGCGCGTAAGGAGAAGCCGGACTGGATCGACGTAGCGCGCCAGGCGCGGGCCGCCAACGATACCGCCGATAAGGCCCTGGCCGATGCCCGCAGCCAGCAGGAGGCTATGCAGGCGCTAATGCGGAAGGTGGATACAAGCCGGCAGCAAGCGGAGGCCGCGCTCAGCCGGGCGGCTAACTTCGCGAGCGTGCATAGCGGCGATCTAGGCCAGGAGTTATTCAAGGCCCTGGAGAGGGCACGCGCTGACTTTGAGAAGGTACAGGCGAAAGCAGCGCAGGTGGGGAATATCGGCCTGGAGGACGTGGCGCTTGGACGGGCGTTGGGAGAGGTGGTCGGGCAACTCGGGGCCGCGCAGGGCGAGGCGGATAGGGTGTATGGAGCGGCACAGGAGCAGTTCCAGGCGATGGAGAATTTGCGCGGGCAGGCTCATGCCGCGATTCGCCGGGCGGGGTCGGTGATCGAGCAGGCCAACTTATATACCAATATGTATGACGGCGAGGTAGGGTATGAGGCTAAGAATCTGTTGAGGCAGGCGCGGAATACGTTGCCGGAGTGGCGAGATAGGGCAAGCGCCGACGAATTACGCAGTATGCTGGCGGCTGCGAACAGGGCGCAGGCCCTCGCGGCGCAAGCGTACAGGCAAGCCCGCGACGACGTCGAGGCGCACGAGGCCGCGCTGGAAGCGGAGGAAGAAGAGCGCAGGCGGCAAGAATGGAGAGAGAGGGAAGGTGGGATACTTGGCGGTTTATTGATAGGTGGGAGCGGGGGCGACAGCAACGATAGCGGCAGCAGTGGTGGCAGTTGGAGTTGGGGTAGTGGTAGCAGCGGGGGCAGTAGCGGCGGTGGGTTCAGCTGGGGCAGTGGCGGTAGCGGGAGTGGCGGGTCGTCCAGCGGAGGGTTCGGCGGGGGCGGCTCGTCGTCGGGCAGCTTCGGGGGCGGTGGGTCGTCCAGTGGGAGTTG
>JBAURA010000562.1:0-6681 GCA_049580985.1 Chloroflexia bacterium | reverse complement strand
GACCAATTATTGGCATCTCCAGGCGGGCGGTTTCCCTACTTCGACTTTCGATTTGTGAAAACCAGCCAGCGGTTAAGCGCAGCCGCTCGGCGTCCACAGCCTCCACAGGGTTTTACCCCAAAATAGGAGGTAGCTCGCTTAATCACATCGCCGAGTCCAATCTCTTCGTCGGTGATGAATCCGGGCAGGCGCACTCGGTGAGGTGGGCGCTCACTCTCATCTTGGTGCTCACTTTGATCTGGGTAGATACTATTTTCGATCCTTTTTTTCATGTCATTCGACTCCTCACATTCGCGGTCAATAGAATTTGGTAGGACGCTGTGGCGTTCAGCAAAGGGGGAACTACGGAGGCCCGCCGGAGTGTAGTGGGCTGGGTAATGGCGAGTTTGATTTGTGCGGCGGTCGCGGCAGGAAATTCAGACCACAACAGAGCAATCGCGCCAGTCACAAAAGGCACCGCAACACTCGTTCCTCCGAACGTGAGCGATTGGCCGTCAGAGCCCAGGCTGGTAATGGCGTCACCGGGCGCGCTCAAGCCCCGCCTACCGATTGAATTGCCCAGATTCGATTCGTTCACCGGTCGGCCACGCAGGTCGCAGGCCACGACCGGGATGACCCACGGATGTCGGGTGATGGCGGAACTTCCAAGGGTGCCTTGATTGCCCGCTGCCGCAACTACGATCACGCCACGCCTGATGGCTTGATTGAGCGCCTCTTCCAACGCATGTTCCCCTTTGGTGGAAGGTTGTGCAAGGGCAAGGCTCAGGTTGATTACTCGTGCGCCTGCCTCAATGCACTCGATGATTGCTACTGCAAGCTCTAAAGGCGTTGCGCTGGGCATATGTTCGCGCCCAGAGGTCGTGTCGGTAAAAATGGGGCGTATTAGGAGCGTGCAGTTAGGGCAAATAGCGGGTGCTGGGGAATTCCGCTTTGCGGATAGGATTCCGGCTATAAAAGTCCCGTGCAGGCATGCCGTGCTATTGGCCTGAGCGCATATGGCCCCGTTATTTCCGGGAAGCTCGTGGAGATGTTCGCCCGCCAGATCGGTATGTTGGGTATAGACAAGCCCATCTATAAGCCCGATCTTCACTTCAGGGCTTCCATTGGTGCGTTCCATCAAAGCTGAGAGCTTGACTAATTCCAAAGGAGACAAAGGGTGTTTACCTCTCTGGACTTGTACCTGCCTGACTATAAAGCTAGACTAAACAACGGCGTCTATCGCACAAACTACCATGGTCGTATTGTGAATTGCGTTCGCGCATTGCGCAGACTTAACGTTGAAAGTTACGTAATCCTAGCTTCTCTCAAGTATAAGCCAGTGCAAATCACTATACATCCGGGGAGCGTATTATGCAATACTATCATGCTAAAATCACTCATAACTCATCGCCGGGCACGCGACCGCTTCGCTTGGTCGTCTTGGTCGGACTGATTCGTGTTCACGCTTGAGCCACTATAGCCGGTAGGATATCGTATGAAATGATGTTAGATTTGTTGTCTTGGATTGCACATCATTTGTTGATTATCTTGTGCACTGTTCCAATCATAGTATGCTAGGCCCGTAGATCTCCTGAAGGGGTAGGGAAAACCAACAAAAGCACAACATGAGGAAATATGTTCTAGCAGGCAAAGGGCAAACGAAGGTATTATTATGGGAATGCCCCAGAGGTATAACAGACGCTTTTGAAAGTGTTATCCACAAAAGGTGGAAAACAGGTTTATAATAGGCGGAAGCGGAGTAAGATGGTCTCCCTAAAGCGATCCAGGAGGTCCTGGGGCAGATAGGGAGGTATGCTACCTTGTGGTAGGGACCGCTTAGCATGACTCTCTATACGTTCCCGGCAAGCTTATGCCTACCAACGACAGGATCATCGTCGGCGTCGACGTCGGCACGCACAAGATATGCACCATAGTGGCGGAAGCCGAGCCTGCCGGCATGCTCAACGTGCTGGGGGTGGGGGCGGTGGCCTCGGAAGGTGTGTCCAAGGGGCTGATCACCGACATCGTGAAGGCGAGCGGGGCGATAGCGCACTCGCTGGAGGCTGCCGAGAGGCAGTCGGGGTGCCGCATCCTGTCGGCATACGTCTCCATATCGGGCCAGCATGTATCGTCCTTCAACAGCCGGGGGCTGGTATCCGTGTCGCCGTCGGACCACGTGATCGTGGCGGGGGACGTGGAGAGAGCTATCGACCAGGCGAAGGCGGTAGCCATGCCGGCGGGGCGCGAGATCCTGCACGTCATCCCGCGCACCTACACGATAGATGGGCAGGAGGGGATACGCAACCCGGTGGGCCTTTCGGGCTGGCGGCTGGACGTCGAGACGCACCTGGTGACGGGCGCGAGCAATGTGCGCGAGAACCTGGTGCGATGCGTGCAGCAGGCCGACGTGGAGGTGGACGATACTGTGCTTTCGGCATTGGCGGGGGCGGAGGCGGCGCTGACCGAGCAGGAGAAGAACCTGGGCGTGGTGTACATCGACGTGGGGCACGGCACTACGGATATCGCGATCTACGTCGAAGGGTCGGTGTGGCACACCAAGAGCCTCCCAATAGGCGGGTGGCACCTGTCGAACGATCTCTCCATCGTGTTCAACATACCCTATGAGGCCGCCGAGGCGCTCAAGCTGCAATACGGGCGAGCGGTAGTGCCGGGCAGCAAAGCACATGCTGTGCCGGTAGGGCAGACGGTGAATGGCAAATCTCACCCACAGGGTGGGGTAGGAGTGGGCATAGCTTCCGAAGGCGGGTACGCTAACGGCAGGCGCGAGAGGTTGGACGGCGGACTCATCGACGGGGGCACCGACGATGAGATGCTGGAGACGCGGAACTTCAACGACGAGCCGAAGCAGATAGGCCGGGGCGAGTTGAACGAAGTAATGGCGGCCAGGCTGGACCAGCTTTTCGGGATGATACAGGACGAGATCAGGCGCAGTGGTTACGAGGGTCTGCTGCCGGGGGGCGTGGTAATGACGGGCGGAGTGGCGGCCATGCCAGGGCTTGAGCAATCCGCGCGCGCCAGGCTGAAGATGCCGGTGCGCACGGGACGACCCAAGAGAATAGGGGGCCTTGCCGAAGGCTTCGACGGCCCGGCTTACGCGACGAGCGTGGGCCTGGTGCTGTGGGGCTTGCGCCAACTGGCGCACCCGCAGCCGGGTTCGGGGCGCGCGGTGGGTAGCACGGGGCGCGAACGAAGCATAGGTGAGCCAGCCAACGTATTGGCTAAGTGGCTAAAGAGGTTCTTACCGGGCGGATGAGGGCCGATCCGGTTGACATAACGCTGGGTTTTAACAAGTTTAACAATCCGGCGGCTTTAGAGGTTGTAAGAAGGGACACTGATAGTGTATTATCAGGGGTCGGCTGTGTGGTTTTCTAGCGATAGGGGTATGAATTAGCTCAACTGTCGGTTCTCAGCACCGATATAGCGGCAGGCAGGCTATATTCTGTTGCAATAGTTACATCGGGGCATTATCGGGACAGGAGGAGAATCGAGATGTTTCCACCTAACGGGGGCAATACAAACCGCCCCGTGCCAATGTTCGGCCATGGCAGGGATAAAGATAAGGAACTTCCATCGGAGAACTTCGCGCAGATCAAGGTGATCGGCGTGGGTGGTGGCGGCTCCAACGCGGTCAACCGGATGATCCAGGCGGGCGTGAAGGGTGTGGACTTCATAGCGGTCAACACGGACGCCCAGGCCCTCCTCAAGTCGGACGCGCCCACACGTATCCGCATAGGAGATAAGCTGACGAAGGGCCTCGGATCGGGGGGCAACCCGGACACCGGCAGGCGCGCGGCGGACGAGAGCAGCGAGGAGCTGTTCGAGGTCCTGAAGGGCGCGGACATGGTGTTTATCACGGCCGGCATGGGCGGTGGCACGGGTACGGGCGCGGCCCCGGTGGTGGCGCAGATCTCGCGCGAGATCGGGGCGCTGACGGTGGGCGTGGTGACCAAGCCGTTCATGTTCGAGGGCGCGCACCGGCGCTCAGCCGCCGAAGAGGGGATCAACCTTCTCAAGGAGCAGGTGGATACACTTATTACGATTCCGAACGACCGCTTGCTACAGATCGCGGAGAAGAAGACCACCATGCACGAGGCGTTCCGCATCGCGGACGACGTGCTGCGGCAGGGTATCCAGGGTATCTCGGACCTGATTATCGAGCCTGGCCTGATCAACCTGGACTTTGCCGACGTGAAGACCATCATGCAGGTGGCAGGGTCGGCGTTGATGGCGATAGGGCGGGGCACCGGCGACAGCAGGTGCGTGGACGCCGCGCGGCAGGCCATCGAGTCGCCGCTGCTGGAGATCAGTATCGAGGGGGCGAAGGGGGTGCTGTTCAACATCACGGGCGGCCCGGACCTGGGGATTTTGGAGGTGAACGAGGCGGCCACGCTGATCAAGGAGCACGCCGACCCCGACGCCAACATCATCTTCGGGGCTGTGATCGACCCTGAGATGGGGAGCGACGTGAAGATCACCCTGATCGCCACCGGGTTCGACTCGATAAGGCGGCCCCAGGAGCCGAGGCGCGTGTCGGTTTCGACCGGGCATGGCTCGGAACACTCACAACAGGGCCACGGCTCGTATTCACAGTCGCAGGGGCAGATCCGGCCACAGACGTATGGACAGGGCCAGAACCAGGGGTATGGCAACGCCCCGGCTCGCATGCCCGCCGATTATGGCAACGGCTCCGGGCAGCCACCGGCGCGCACTGCGGACCAGATCACGCCTGCTCCCAACGTCCAGCGGCCTTCCTCTCCTTACTCGGCCCCGCAAGGGCAGGGCGACGATCTGGATATACCTCCTTTCCTGCGGGATAAGCATCAGAACAGGTAGGGACGGTGGACGGTGGACCGGTAGTGTTTACTAACTCGTAGAGGGTTTTTTAACACAGAGATCACAAAGAACACAGAGGACACAGAGATTTCTTATTAATTCTCTGTGTCCTCTGTGTTCTTTGTGTTTAATTGCCTGATGTTGAATTAGCAACTATACATATTGCTAATCGCCACTTTTGTCCACCGTCTACCGTCCACCGTCCACCGTCCTATTCAGTAGCCCGTTTCCCTTGCACCTTTCGGTGGTAGTGGCGGCGGGCTTTGGCGGTGTTGCCGCAGTCTTTCATGTCGCACCATCGGCGGCTGTGGTTCTTGCTGGTGTCGAGGAAGAGCCAGCCGCAGGTGTCGCCCGCGCATTCGTGTACCCGCGCCAGCTTGCCCGATACCAGCAGGTCTGCGGCTGACTTGGCGATAGGCCAGAGGATACGCTCAAGGTCGGCATGGGCAGGCTCCCAGCCCCACTCGTAGCCGTCGTGGGTGCGCACGAGGCGGGCGTGCGACATGGCTTCGGCTATCTCGCGATTGAGCAGCTCGAATGGGCGCGCGTCGGGCGGGACGCCTGCGCCGGCAGCCAGGAAGGTGCGCTGGATCGCTTCCCTTAGCTCCCTTGCTTTATGCAGGGCGGCCTCCGCGCGCGCGGGTGCGAGCGCAGCCAGGTGGTTGAGGGCGTGTTCCTCGTCGTAGGTGATGATGCCCACCTGCGACGCCCAGTTGAGGACTTCGCTGTAGGTGTCGAAGTGGTCGTTGGATGGGGTGGGGCTGTCTGTGTAGTGGCTCCTGGTGTTCACGAAGTCGAGGCAGAGGGCGCCACCAACCATCTCGTAGGTGTGTTTCTCTTCTGTAATCGCAGCCATAGTAATATCTCCGAATCGTGATCTAACTAGCAAAAAGGGGTTGACAGGTTAGGTTTTCTATGCTATAATCTAACTATCAAAACGATTATAGAAGGTTATTAGCGAAATGTCAAGAGGGAAGTTGAAGATAGAGGTTGTGAGAGACGAGTGGGAAAGGAGATAGAGAGATGTTTGATTGGTATGAGATAGAGGCTCAGCGCAGGCACAGGGAACGTTTGCAGGAAGCGGACCACGAGCGCTTGCTCCGGCTAGCGAGCGCGGGTCGTGGCAATTCCGCGAGGTTGCGCGGGCGCGCCCTGGTGTGGCTCGGCCACAGGCTGGTGGAGTCGGGTAGGCGTTTAGAGGCGGATAACGGGTAATTCAAGATAGCGGGTGGTCCGTTAGCGGGCGGCCCGTGTGGGAATAAGGAAAGAGAAGGGGGAGTTGAGATGGAAATCATGATTATGCTTGTAGCTTTGTTTGGAGTGGCCTCGCTCGTGTGGGGCAAAGACAGCCGGTATGGCGTGACGGACCCGGAATGGGACCGGAGGCGTGCCTGGCGTGGCTTCAGCAGGCGGTAAGAAAGCAGGCTGACGAGGCTGGTATGACAGGTAGGGGCGGGTTTCAAACCCGCCCGGTGTGTTTGCGGACTTTGCGTGAGTGATGAGTATTTATTCACCGCAGAGAGCGCAGAGGACGCAGAGGTTATTAATGGGGAAGGTTGAATGAGGTGGGTCGGCTGTGGCTTGGTTGGTATGTTTTACCTGGTCGATAGAGGACGAGATCCTTCGCTTCGCTCAGGATGACAAAACCGGACGGGGGTGGCTAAATAGGTACAGGAATTGAAAATTGCGCAAAGGGATGCTTGGTGCGAGGGGTGCATGGAGGGGATGGACATGCAGATCAAGCCGTTCAGGGTACATGTCGATAACGAGGTGCTGGAGGATTTGCGGGGGAGGCTAATGCGCACGCGGTGGCCCGATTTCGTGCCGGGCGCGGGGTGGGACTATGGG
>JBAURA010000561.1:0-12923 GCA_049580985.1 Chloroflexia bacterium | reverse complement strand
AAGAAGGTGGCTATCACGGTGCCGAGGCGTGGCGAGAAGCTGGACCTGGTGGAGTTGGCGGCCCGCAACGCGACCGAGACGCTGGAACAGTTTCGCCTGCGCTACTTGAGCGACGAGCAGAAATCGACGGCTGCGCTGACAGACCTGCAAGAGACGTTGAAACTGCCGGTGTGGCCGCAACGGATCGAGTGCTACGACGTGGCGCACTTGCAGGGAACGGACGTGGCAGGCGCGATGGTGGTGTTCGAGCGGGGGGTACCGGCTAAGAAGGAGTATCGCAGGTTCGGGATCAAGGGGGTGTCGAACAACGACTTCGCCTCGATGCAGGAGATGCTGACGCGGAGGTTCAAGCGGGCAGCCGCCGAAAGATCGACAGCCGAGCGGGAAGAAGCGCTGACGCTGGCGCGGCGGGGGGTGCGAAACCGTCCCGCGCCGGGGGCGGAGTACGAAGCGGAAGCCCGAGAGCGGGTTGAAGCGAGGGATGACGCGCCGGAGATAGGGGACACGGTAGGTGAGCTGGCCGAGAAAGCCGAGCAGGCGGAAGATGAGAGGATGACGGGGGGAAGCAACGGCGGAGCCGAGGGTGGGTGGGCGGTGCTGCCCGACCTGGTAGTGATCGATGGTGGGAAAGGACAGCTTTCGTCGGCGCGGGAAGTGATGTCGAGGTTGGGGTTGCTTGACATCCCGATGATCTCGCTCGCCAAGCGTGCGGAGGAGATATTCTTGCCTGGGAGGTCGGAGCCGGTGGTGCTCGAAGCGCGGTCGGAGGCGCTGAAGCTGCTCCAGAGGGTGCGCGACGAGGCACATCGATTCTCGAATACTTATAACAGGAAGCTGGGGGCGAAGCGCGGTACCAGGAGCAAGCTGGACAGCGTGCCGCACGTGGGGCCCGTGCGTAAGAAGGCGCTGATGCAGAAGTTTGGGACGGTGAAGGCAATCGGGCAGGCTAGTCTGGAGGAGCTGCTTACCGTGCCGGGGATGGATAAGACGGCGGCGTTGAGTATCAAGGAGCATTTGGGGTGAGGATGGTTGTCAGTTGTCAGTTGTCAGTTGTCGGTTGTCGGTTGTCGGTTGTCGGTTGTCGGTTGTCGGTTGTCGGTTGTCAGTGGACGGTTGAGATGGTGGACTAGATGGTGAGTGGGGTGGTGTGAATGGATGAATTGAGGCGGTTTGTGGAGGAGTTGAGGGGGAGGCGGGACCGCGTATATGATTACCTGGATAGTTGGCCGGGGGCGGAGGCGTTCAAGCCGGAGGACATACATGACGGGTTGTTTGCTTATGTGCGGCAGCGCGGGAAGGGCCTGAGGCCGTCGCTGCTGATGCTGAGCGCGGGGGCGGTAGGAGGGGACGAGGAGCAGGCGATCCCGGCGGCGGCGGCGGTCGAGATATTTCACATCTGGACGCTAGTGCACGACGATATTATTGACCGCGACGAGATGAGGCGAGGCAACCCTACCGTGCATGCACAATACTCGCGGCACGCGGGCGAGCGCTACGGCCTGGCGGCGGGGGACGCGGCACATTACGGTAGCGCGGTAGCGATATTGAGCGGAGACCTTCAGCAAAGCTGGTCGTTTGCCTTGCTTTGCGATCTTGCCGAGCGTGGGGTGGCTCCCGAGCTGATCCTGAAGTTGATACGCAGGATGGCGACTTCGCTCACTCCCCGGCTGCTTGAGGGGGAGATGCTGGACGTGCAGTTCGCCTTTGGTCGGGCGGATGATTTGACCGACGAGAGGATACTGCACATGCTGGCTGGCAAGTCGGCCGCGTTGTTGGAGTACTCGGCATGGGCAGGGGCTACGATAGGGCTTGGAGGCCGCCCCGATCCGCATGGGTATGCGGAGAGCCTGGGGCGCTTCGCGTTGCTGTGCGGGCTAGGCTTCCAATTGCAAGATGACTTGCTGGGACTGACAGCCGACGAAACGAAGCTTGGCAAGCCGGTTGGCTCGGACCTGCGTGAGGGGAAGCGCACCCTGATCTTGCACCACGCGCTGAGGCGCGCCAGCGATGCGGAGCGCGCTACGCTGCTGGGAGTGGTGGGTCGCCAGGACGCAAACCAGGACGAAGCTTCCGAGGCGTTGAGTATTATAAGGCGCACAGGCGCGCTTGATGAGGTCGAGAAATTGGCTAGTGCGTTTATTAGCCAAGGGCTTGATGCACTTGAACAGCTACCGGAGAGCGATGCGAAGGGCCTGTTGCGCTTGTGGGGTGGGTTTATGCTGGCGCGTACGTATTAGGAGCCTGGCAAACGGTTTCTGGATGATTTTAAAGGAAGACAAAGAGAGTTGGGAAGAGGCTGCCCGGATCATACGGGCCGGCGGGGTAGTGGTGTTCCCTACGGATACGGTGTATGGTATCGGCTGCGATCCTTATAGCGAGGAGGCCATAGCACGCGTTTTCGCGGTAAAAGAGCGATCACACTTGAAGGCGCTGCCTCTGCTGCTTGCCGAGGTGTCGGTGGTGGGGCGGGTGACGCAAGGGCAGAACGAGACGGCGGTGGCGCTGGGGGAGGCATTCTGGCCGGGGGCGCTCACGCTGGTTGTTCGGAAGGCCGGGGGGCTGCCGGAGGCGCTCGGGGGGGGTGAGACTGTGGCCGTGCGGGTGCCGGACCACGATGGATTGCGTTACATGATCGGCCTGTGCGGCGGGGCGATTGCGGCCACCAGCGCGAATATATCGGGCATGCCTGACGCTCAGAACGCGCACGAAGCGGCGGCTTACCTGGGAGATAGTGTGGACTTGATTGTTGACGGTGGACCGGCGCGAGGTGGCGTGCCCTCGACCGTGGTGGATTGCCTCCGGCAGTCGCCTGCCTTGCTGCGGCGGGGGGCTATTGGTGAAGAGGAGATAATGCGAGTGTATGGGGAGGTTGTTGGGTAGTGGGTTACAGAACGGAGCGCATATTCGTATTGACGGCCATCGTGGTGGTGGGGCTGGCGCTGGTGCTCGCGGTGAGCCGGGGCGCGGTGGGGACAGGGGGCGCGGATGCGGAGCCGCTGCTGTGGGTGATGACCCTGGTGCTGGCCCTGGTGGCTTCGGCGGGGGCGCTATGGGTGGCGCAAGGAGGGGAGGCACCGGAGGATAGGCTGACGCTGGGGAGGTTGTGGATCTTGCCGGTGCCGTTGGAGGTGCTGTTGCCGGGGCTGCTGGCGGTGGGGTTCGTGCTCTTTTTACGCCTTTTTGAGAGCGGCATCGCGCAGGTGGTCGTGCTGGCGCTGGCGGCGGCAAGTTTCGGCGCGGTCTACTGGGGGCAGGCGCACGGCAGCAACACGAAAGACCCCTATTTCGGGCTGGCGCAAACTTCTCTGAACGTGGCGGCGCATGTGGGCGCGTTTCTGCTGTTCACCACTATCTACGGTTTGAAGGTGAGATCGCTCTATTCGGCCTCGGCTACGGGGGTGGTAGCGTTTTTGCTGGTGTACGAATTGCTGTCACGGGATGCTGCCTGGCACAAGGCGATGAGTCTGCCGGTGGAAGGAAGGCGGTCAACGGTGGCTTTGCTGTCGTTGGTGGCTGGGCTGGTGGTGGGCGAACTGACCTGGGGGCTGAATTACTGGGCGGCGCTTACAACTTTGATCGGGGGGGCGTTCCTGCTGGTGGTGTTCTACGTGACGCATGGGGTGCTGTCGCATTACGTGGACCACACGCTGGACCGCAGGTTGCTGGTGGAGTTTGGGGTGGTGGCGGGTGTGGGGATAGTGGCCGTGTTCGGGTCGGCTTTCTTGATCGGGGAGTAGAGTGCAGGAGGTAGAGATGAGTGAGATGACTGAGGGGAAGGGATCGGGGCGCGTGGGAGAGGATGCGCCGGAATATGATGAGATGATGGAGCTTGAGGACCTGGAGGGGTTATTGGAGGAGCTGGAGGAAGGGGGCTGGGACGCGGACCTGGGGTCGGAGCATATGCCGCGCGATTTGAAGGAGCGGGTGGAGGAGGCGGGAGTGAGGGACATGGTGGAGCTAAAGCAGAAGATCGCACGGTTGCACGTTGCTATGGATGATGAGGATAGTTGAGGCGCGACGGGTTGGAGAAGGCATGTAGGGGCGTGGCGCTGACACAATACTGTCGCAGTAATCTTGTAGGGGCGGACCCGTGTGTATGCCTGGCTGGTAGGCCGTCAAGATCGGGGTAGAGGCAGAGGGCGGACACACGGGTCCGCCCCTACGGTCTACGTTCCCACTTGTTTAATCAGTGCGCACAGGGATTGTGTTAGGGTGGGTCGGCTTTGGTTCGCGTACTGTGCTTGGTCGATACAGAGCGAGATCCTTCGCTCAGGATGACAATGGGTACTTGGGATGACAACCTGTTAGGGGGTGGCGGGGAAGACGGTGGTGAGGTGGAAGCGCCCGTCGCGCCAGATATAGCCGCTCATGCGGGAGTGGAGCGGGCCTGTCGCGCCCTCTGATTCTTGCGAGTATACGTACTTAAGAACTTCCGCTCGATTGCGCCCGGCGCCGGGGGTAACTGCGTTCAGTGATGTGACGGCGTCCAGGATGCGGGTAGTGATGTCGTAGGCGTTTATGGCGAACTGCGCGGGCGTTTCGCCGTACTTACGCTCGAAGCTGTCCTTGAAGCGCAAGCCCGATCCCAGTTCGGAATCGAAGAGATGAGGGTCTGGAATGCTGTTGGAGACGATGTGCCAGCGTGAGGCATCGTCGCCGGCGCGATCCAGGAACTGCGGGTCGAGCGCCACGTCGGTGGAGAGGACCACTATGTCCATGCCGCGAAGCGCATGAGCAAGCGCGACGGCATTTTGCACTGAGGATGGGGCATAGAAGAGCGCCTGGGAGCCTGCTAGTTGGGCGGACAGGCCGGTTAGATGGAGGGGATCCACGGCCAGCTTCGATTTGACGATGGAGGCTGCGTGTTGCTCGAAGCTATTGGCGAGGCCGGAGCTATAGGTGGAGCCATCGGTGAGAAGAGTCACGCGCTCTACGTCCAGCATGTTGGCCCAGAGGGCGGCTACTTTAGCCTGTAGCGAATCGTCGGGCATCATGCTGATGAAGTTTCGCGCGCCCGTGGGGTAGTAGATGCCAGGCTCGCCAGGGTTGTAGCCTCCCTGCGTCAGGCCGGGCCATGTGGCGACTGGACTGATATGTAGCAGTCCGGCGCGATTGGTGACGGGGATTGACACCATAGCTGCGCCGGAGTTGTAGGGGCCGATGTAGGCGATCACGCTGGGGTCGTTGGCGGCTTGTTGGGCGTTGGCAAGCTCTTGCTCACGGGACCATTCGCCCGTTTCGTCGTCGGAGTCGCTGAGAGGATGGTATTCGATGTTCGGCATGCCTATCGTGCCCCGGTGCTCATCGACGGCGAGCTGGATCGCCTGTTCGATTTGCCTAGCCTGGGTCGCCGCGTAGCCCCGGGTGGGGAGGGATGACACTATTCGGATGGTATCAGGGGGTGCAGGAGATGGGCTTGTACCCTGATCACAGCCGGACAGCCCTGGTGCTAGCGCCAGGGCTGTCATGAGGGTGAGCGTCTTCGGGAGGAATGATGGCACGCCGGAGGCTCTCTAGTCTTCTCCGAGGTAGGCTTTGCGTACCTTCTCGCTCTGTAGGAGGTTCGCCCCGGTGTCTTCGAGGACGATGGAGCCGGTCTCGATAACGTAGCCCCTGTGGGCGACCTGGAGGGCCTGTAGGGCGTTCTGTTCGACGAGGAGGATGGTGGAGCCGTCTTTGTTCAGGTCGCGGATAATGGTGAAGATGGTCTCTACGAGGATTGGTGAGAGGCCCATCGAAGGCTCATCCAGCAAGAGCAACTTGGGCTTGGACATGAGGGCGCGACCAATGGCAAGCATCTGCTGCTCGCCACCGGAGAGGGTGCCGCCTTTCTGAGTGAGGCGCTCGCGGAGCCTGGGGAATATGGTCAGCACGCGCTCGAGGTCCTGGGCGATAGCGGGGCGGTCGCTGCGGGAGAACGCGCCCATCTCCAGGTTCTCCTGGACGGTCATCCGGCTGAAGATACGGCGGCCTTCGGGCGAGTGAGCGATACCCATGCGCACCATGTTCTGCGCGGGGGCGTTATCGATCCGCTTACCGCCGAGGCGCACCTGACCGCGGCGCGGCCTCACTATGCCCGATATGGTGCGCAAGGTGGTGGTTTTGCCGGCCCCGTTGCTGCCGATCAGGGTCACGATCTCGCCCTGGTCGACGGTCAGGGAGACGCCTTTGAGGGCGCGGATGTTGCCGTAGTACGTTTCTATGCCATCTACTTCTAATAGTGCCATGTGTGTCCTCTTGGGTAAAACGTAAAACGTAAAGCGTAAGTGACGAGTAACGAGTAACGAGTAACGAGTGACGAGTGACGCAACTGCGTTTTACGTTTTACGTTTTGTGCCCCGCTCGTTAGGGCTGTCCGGCGGGTTTGCCCAGGTAGGCCTCGATCACTCGCGGGTTGGCGCGGACCTCTTCGGGGAGGCCCTCGGCTATCTTCTGGCCGTAGTCGAGCACGGTTATGCGCTCGGAGAGGCCCATGACCACCTTCATGTCGTGCTCGATGAGAAGGATGGTGAGGTTGAGCCTCTGGCGCAGCTCGCGGATGAAGTCGATCAGGTCTCTCGTCTCATTGGGGTTCATGCCAGCGGTCGGCTCGTCGAGGAGCAACAGCTTGGGGTCGCTTCCGAGCGCACGGGCGATCTCCAGGCGGCGCTGGTCTCCGTAGGGCAGGTTCTTAGCGGTCTCTTCAGCGAGGCGGTCGAGGCCGACAAGCTTTAGGAGATCGATCGCTTTGGTCCTGGCCTGGTATTCCTCCTCTTTGACGGCGGGCAGGCGCATTACGCTGCCGAATACACCTGCCCTCAAGCGGCTGTGTTGGCCGACGAGCACGTTTTCCAGAGCTGACATGTTGGCGAAGAGACGGATGTTTTGGAACGTGCGGGCGATGCCGAAGGAAGTGATGGTGGACGGCGAGCGGCCCGTGATGTCGATCCCGTCGAAAAAGAGCTTGCCTGAGGTAGGTTTATATAGCCCCGTGATCGTGTTGAAAAAGGTGGTCTTGCCGGCACCGTTGGGGCCGATGAGACTGACTATTGCACCACGTGGGATGGTAAAGTCTATTTTGTTCACGGCGATCAGACCGCCGAATTGCTTGGTTACCTGGAATGCGTGTAGGAGAACGCCGCTGCCGCCACCGGTATCATCGACTATTGTGGGGGTAGGCTCAAGCGTGGCTGTAGCGCCTGAAGAGGCGTTGTTGCTTGCCAGTGGGTCGCTCTGCATGATCACTGTCCCTCGCCGCCCTTGGTGTCGGACGACTGCTGGTAACCTTCGCGTACTTCGTATAGCTCCGACTCGCTTGCGCGTTGGGCCATCTCCGAAGTCTCCGGGTGCAACTCGGCACGGCGACGCTCGCTTGGGAGCAGGCCCTCGGGGCGGAGGAGCATCATGGCAACGAGCGCGATGCCGTAGATCAGGTAGCGGAGGCCGGAGAAGTCGGTCGTGACGAAGAATTCGAGATTGTTCTCCTCCCCGAAGTTCTTAAGGATACTCGGAAGCTGGGTGAGAACGTAACTCTGCATAACATAGAGGATCAAAGCTCCGATCATCACTCCGCGAATCGTGCCCATGCCTCCCAGGATGATCATACAGAGGATGAAGACCGACACGTTGAAGTCGAACTGTTGGGGACCGATGAATCCCAGCTTGGAAGCGTAAACGCAGCCCGCGAAGCCGGAGAAGGCCGCTCCCAGGGCGAAGGCCAGAAGCTTCATGCGCACGGTGTCGATGCCCATAGCCGAGGCGGCAAGCTCGTCCTCGCGGATAGCCATCCACGCGCGTCCTATGCGCGAATCGCGCAGGCGGCTGATCGCGATCACGAGCACGATCAGCATGATCACCACCAGGTAATAGTATGGCCGGGGATCGAAGGCGAATTGGAAGCCTATATCGGTGAAGGGAATCCCCAGGGTGGGGCTATCCACGCCCGATATGCCGTTGGTGCCGCCGGTAATCGGCTCGGCATTGAGGAAGACGGTCGGCACTATCTCGCCGAAACCCAGCGTTACGATAGCCAGGTAGTCACCCCGCAAACGTAACGTAGGCGCACCGAGTATAACTCCGAAGAGAGCGGCAACTATGGCGGAAATACCGATGATCAGCCAGAAAGAGAGATGTATTCCGAAGCGTGGGGAAGCCAGCAGCGCGTAGGTATAGGAGCCGATGGCGAAGAAGGCCGCGTAGCCGAGGTCGAGAAGTCCTGCGTACCCGATCACGATGTTCAGGCCGAGCGCCAGCATCATATACACGCCCGCATCGGCCAGGGTACTGATAGCAACCTCGGGCTGCACGCCCACCCCCCTGGTGTCAAAGAGCGGGTATAGGAAGGCCAGCCCTACGATGGCGGTCGTGATGATCGCTGACCGCATATTGAAAGGCAATTGGGTACGCGGGCGAGGTTGAGGTTGTGCGTTGGCAACCATATTTGCTCCTGGATCCTTTATGCCTTTTCCGGGACCTGCTGGCCCAGGATGCCCGACGGCCTGAATACGAGAATAAGAATCAGCACGGCAAACACCACGGCGTTGGTCCACTGTGTGCCGAGGCCGATGCAGCTGCCGTACTGGTCGCTCATGGCTTCGACAAGGCCGATGAGCAGGCCGCCGATCATAGCGCCGGGGATGTTGCCTATGCCGCCCAGCACCGCCGACGTGAAGGCTTTTAGACCCGCCTGGTAGCCCTGGACGAACCATACGCTGCCGAAGTAGATGCCGTAGATGAGGCCGGCGGCGCCAGCCAGCATCGCACCGATAAAGAAGGTAAGACTAATGGTGGCGTTGACGTTGATCCCCATGATGGAGGAAGTGTCGTAGTCCTGGGCGGTGGCGCGCATCGCCTTGCCCATCTTGGTGCGCTGGACGAAGAGCGTGAGGCTAATCATGATAATCAGGCACGCGAGAATTACGAAGCCGTCCTTGAGGCTGAGCCTGACCCCGCCTAACCATTCGATCCGAACGAACTGATTTCTAAAGACGCCTGGGAACGGGACGGGCGAGGGACCGCGCCAGATCTGGCCGATGTTCTGAAGGATAAAAGACATGCCGATGGCCGAAATCAGGGGGGCAAGCTTTGGCGCGTTACGCAAGGGTTTATATGCTATACGTTCAACGACTACCCCTAGTGTGCCGGTGATCAGCATCGTAAGCAGGAACATCAGCAGGAGGAGGCCGACTACCTCTACTATGCCTCCAGGTACGATACCTGTCACGCCTAAAACAGTGAGGAGTGCCAGCGAGATAAAAGAGCCGAGCATGAAGACGTCGCCGTGCGCAAAATTGATCAGCTCCACGATGCCATAGACCATCGTATAGCCCAGGGCGATCAGGGAGTAGATCGAGCCTTTGGCGATGCCGTTCACTAGCTGCTGAAGTAGCTGAGTGAAGCCGCCCTGTGTTATGCAGGTGAAGAAGCTGGCGTCCTGTTGGGTTGTTTGCAGGACGGGCTGATTGAGGGTGAAGCCACCTTGTAACAGGTAATTCCAGACATCGACGAGAAATTCCATTAGCTCATAGCTCCTCTAATTTGGGAGTATGTGGGGTGAGCGTTAAGTGGCGATGATATGGAGGTAATTTATATACAGAGCGGGCTAATATGCCCGCTCTGTATTGTGTCGACTCATGCTACCGCGCATAAGCGTGGAGGCAGCAGGGGCCGGCTTATTCGTACTGCTTCTGGTCGACGAAGGTCCACTTGAGCACGCCGGCGTCGTCTGCCTTCACTTCGTAGATGGATATCCACTTGTTAGTGGTATCGCCATTCTCATCGAAGCTCGTCTCGCCGATAGTACCACTGTACTTGGTGCCGTCAAGCAGGGCCAGGCGGACCGACTCGCGGTCGGGGCTGCCGCCGCGCTCCATGGCCGCGATCAGGATGTTGGCGGCATCGAACATAGGCGCGCTGTAGGCTCCCAGGTCGTCCCTGCTGTACCTGGCAGTGTAGTCCGTTATGAACTGCTGGGCTGCGGGAAGGGTCTCGGAGTTGACAGCGGCCACGGTCGAGTAGCTGCCTACGGATTCTTCACCGGCGTCGGTGATGAACTGATCTTCCTGGATACCGTCACCGCCCATGAAGGGGATGGTAAGCCCTGCGTCCGCCATCTGCTTGCGGGCGAGGCCAAGGCCGTTGGAGGTGGTGCCACCATAGAAGATGCCATCGGCCGCGGGGGTGGAACCGGCGATCTTGGTGAGGATCGTGCGGTAGTCCGTGGTGCCCTTCGGCACGCCTTCCTGGGCGATAACTGTTCCGCCGCGCTTGACGAACTGCATGTTCACCTGGTCGGCTATGCCCTTGCCATACGTTTCGGTATCGTCAAGGATGTAGATGTTGCGCAGGTTCAGCTTGTCGTACATGAAGTCGGCGGCAGCGGGACCCTGGAAGTCGTCGGTCGCGCAGACGCGGAAGTAGGTCTGCTTGCCCGTGGGGCGCAGCGTTTCTACTTCGCCGTACTCAGGCTTGGTCAGCGAGGGGCCTGTGTTGGACGGGCTGATGTTTACGAGGCCGGCGTTGTTGAGGATAGGCATCATGGCGCGGGCGACGTTCGAGTTGAACGGGCCGAGCACGCCGAGCACCGCCGGATCGGCTACGAAGGACTGAGCGTTCTTCGCGCCTTGCTCGGGGTTGTGGACGCCGTTGATGGCATCATCGAGGGCGTACATTTCAAGCTTGTAGGTCTTGTCGCCTATCTTGACGCCGCCCCTGGCGTTGGCCTGCTCGATGGCAAGCTCGGCGCCGTTGCGGGCGGGCACGCCGCTGGAAGCGTCAGCGCCGGAGGTCGGGAGGTCAACCCCGATCTTGATGGTATCGCCCTCGAACGTAGTACCACCACCGCCCGTGGTGGCGGTTGCTTCGACCATTGCGGTGGTGGCGGTTGCTTCCACCATCGCCGCCGGGGTGTTGGTTGAATCGGCCGCGGCTGCGGGCACAGTGTTAGTGGCGGCAGCAGGGACCGGAGTGGCGGTCGGAGTATCACCGCAGGCGGCAAGCATCATGCTTGCTACTACCATGAGCGATGTAATCGTCATTCCAAGTTTTGCGGATTTCATAGTTAGAAACTCTCCTCCAGAATTCGTGTGTAAACGATTCAGGTAGCATTGGGAATGGGACGTACGGCATGAGGGGCCGTACAGTTTGCGTTCGTGGAGGGTTGCCCAGACCCCCTGAAGGGAACGTGGTGCGCTACCTTGCCTTGTTCTTTGAGGCCGATCACCTCCCCGCTGAAAAGAATAGATGTCTACTCTATATGAGAGCGTAGTTGGTGCTTCTGCACGCCTACTGGTCCAGGCAATAGGCAGAGGCTAGCCGGAGTGTTAGCTTCCGGCGTAGGGCATTATAGTGGATACGATTGCGCGCTGTCAAGATGGACAGCGGACGGTTGTCGGTTATCAGTTGTCAGTTGTCGGCCTGAAACTTAAGCGACAACTGACAACTGACAACTGACAACTGATCACTGACAACTGACAACTGGCTAGCGGAGTTGGTCTAGCTTCCTCTGGGCCTCGTCTTTCCAGCTGTTGGGTTCGCGGCTGTTGTCTATGACGCCCTGGTAGGCGCGCTTGGCGCCTTCGCGGTCGCCTTTGCGCTCGTAGACTTCGCCCATGTGGAACCACGATTCTATATAATTGGGGTTCGCTTTCACTGCTGCCTCGAACTCTTGGAGGGCGTCGTCGTAGCGCCTTCGCTCCATGTAGGCAATGCCTACCTTGTTGTGGGCGTCGGGGTTGCTGGGAGCCACATCGCGGGCGTCCTCCCAGGCTTTGAGCGCCTCGTCGGGCATACCGGCGGCGTTATACATATCGCCTAGCTGGTGGCGAAGGGCCACATCGGTGGGGTTCTGCCGGATGAGAAGCTCAAGCTCTTTGGCGGCTTCCAGGGGGTAGCCGTGATCTCTGTACCAATCGGCCAGCCGCTGGCGCTTGTCGCGGTTGTTGGGGTCGGCGGTAACGTCGTCGATCAAAGCCTTCAGCTCAGGGTCATCGACGGGAGGGGTAGGAGGGGGTAGCGGGGTGTTAGTAGGGAGGGGTGTGATCGAGATACCGGGTAGACCGGAGCCTTCGACCGGGGAGCCGACGAGGGACTTAGGGTCCTGTTCGGTGCTCCGGACGACCTCGTAGATGGTGGTCCCTACCACGCCGGAGGGAGGCTCGGAGCAACAGATGCGCGTGAGGATGCCGATCTCCGGCTGCGCCATCTGCTCGAACTTGCTGAGCGCGGCTTCGACCGACACGTTGGTTTTTTGCTGCTCGCTCTTTTGCTGCTCAATCTGTAGGTAACCTTGCTCCAACTGGCCGATGTAAATGTAGTCGATGTCATACTTGCTTATGATGGTGAGTGCGCGCTGAACGTCGGGGGTCTTGTAGAGTTCCTCGATGTCGCCACGGCGGTCCCCGATGAGGCGCGCGTATACGTCGGCGCGCTGCTCTTCTTGATGCAGACCACCTATCACCATCGGCAGGCCGGTGTTGGAGGAGATGCGCATGCCGCCTTCGCGGTAGTAGCCCATCGGTAGCTCGGCGATGGTAGCGAGACCCTTTTCGTGGTCATTGAGGAAGTTGATCCCTTCGAGGTCGTATTTCATCTGGATAGGGAAAGGCGCGACCTCGGTGCTGAAGACGGCATTCTGCATATAGGCCAGGCCACTGAGGGAGCCTACGGGGGTGTCGGGCTGGATGCGCTCCGCCACTTTGTCGGGGGTGCCCCAGATGGGGAAGATCAAGCCGATGAAGAGGAAGATGCCGGCAACTACGGCCCAGGCCGCGCGCCCGGCGGTCCATTTAAGGGTCAGGAGGTCTTCGGGACGTGCCGGTGGCTGCTCAACGGTCTCCCGGGTCGGTGGAGATGCTTCCTCCACTATTGCAGGTTCCACGAGTGACTGCAATCGGCGAGTGACGAGGGGCGGGATGCTCTCCTCGATATGGACCGCCGAGGTGCCT
>JBAURA010000560.1:0-5824 GCA_049580985.1 Chloroflexia bacterium | reverse complement strand
CGCGTGGGCCTTTGGGGCCGCCTCTCCTCGCCTTCGCGCTCATCTCCTCGATCTGGACTTCCACAAGCGCGGTTGACATTAGTTCCTGGTCGGTAAGCGCCTCGTAGTCCTCGCCCGCCGTGCGGCCGGGGTGGTAGCGACTGATCTGCTGCTCGAATATATGCGCTTTCTCGCGTCTGTCCTTTATGATACGGGCTTTGCCGAAGCATATCACGCTCTCGTAATTCATCGAGTGGTACTGCGCGGAGCGGGAATAGACGAGGCCCTGGATAGAGGTGACCGCCACGCATAGGGGCATGCCGGTTGCAAGTTGTTTCAAGGCGCGGCTGGCGTGGGAGCCATGCAAATATAGCTTATCGGGTGTCGTCGGGTCATACTGGTAGACCAGGGGGATGACCACCGGCTGTTCGCCCTGGCTGAACCCTACATGCGCCACAAGTCCCTTCGCCAGTATCTCCCGCGCCTCCTCCGGCACCGCCCGCTCAGGATGCCTCTTTATGGTCGTGCGTTGGCTCACCTCTACCTCCTACTTTGTTGCTTGTTATATCTTAGTGTCTGGAATGGTATTGACACAAGAGCCATTTTCTATTACTTTGTTGGTGCCAATTCCTTAGGAGATAGTTGTCGGTTGTCAGTTATCAGTTGACGGTGGCGGTGGACGAGCTTGGGAGGGGTAAATGGTTGGATTGTCGAATGCGATGCCTTTTGTGTCGATAGAGCTTGACCGCTCCGCGCCGGTGCCGATGCACCGCCAGCTTTACGACTATTTGCGTGCCGCGATCCTGTCGGGTCGGCTCGCGGGTGGGTTGCGCTTGCCCGCTACTCGCACGCTCGCCACTGAGTTGGGGGTGTCGCGAAATACGGTTATGAGCGCGTTCGACCAACTACTCGCGGAAGGCTATATGGAGGGTAGGGTGGGCGCGGGCACATACGTGGCTCGCGTGCTTCCCGACGAGGTGCTCTATGTGGCTGCCCAGCCTGGGGAGAACAGCGGGGCTTCCCAGGCTGGCCGCGCGATCTCGCGGCGTGGTCGCCTTGTAGCTACTATGCCGCGCACTCCGGCGCGCTTCCGCGACCTGCCCATGGCCTTTCGACCCAGCCTCCCGGCCCTCGATGCTTTCCCATTCCGCACGTGGGCCGGCCTCCTGTCGAAGCGCTGGCGCGGGCCATCCCCGGAGATGCTGGAGCCGGGCGACCCTGCCGGCTATCGCCCCCTACGCGAGGCCGTTGCCGGCTATTTGGGCGCGGCAAGAGGCGTGCGCTGTCACCCGGACCAGGTAATAATCACCACAGGCTCCCAGCAGGCCCTTGACCTGGTGGCGCGCACCCTCCTCGACCCTGGCGATACGGCCTGGATAGAAGAGCCGGGTTACCTGGGCACGCGAGGCGCGCTGCTCGCCGCCAGCATCCGCCTCGCGCCCGTGCCGGTAGATGGCGAGGGCCTGAACGTCACAGTGGGTATCGCGCGCGCCCCGCACGCCCGCCTCATCTGCGTCTCTCCTTCCTGCCAGTACCCTCTCGGCATGACCATGAGCCTGGGCCGGCGGCTGGCGCTGCTGGAATGGGCCTCTAAAGCCGGTGCGTGGGTGCTCGAAGACGACTACGACAGCGAATATCGCTACGCCAACCGGCC
The DNA here is from genome assembly GCA_049580985.1 of Chloroflexia bacterium. Taxonomy (GTDB): domain Bacteria; phylum Chloroflexota; class Chloroflexia; order QHBQ01; family JADMIH01; genus JADMIH01. The sequence continues at coordinate 4,191 of JBAURA010000560.1, read as the reverse complement.
CCTCGCCGCTTTGCAGGGGATAGACACTGAGGGCAGGGTGATATACGTGGGGTCCTTCAGCAAAGTGCTTTTCCCGTCGCTGCGGCTTGGCTACCTGGTCGCGCCTCCCGACCTTGTAGATCCTTTCGTCGCCATGCGCTCCCGCACCGATCTCCATGCGCCCACCCCGGAGCAGATCGTCCTGACCGACTTCATCGTCGAGGGCCACTTCGCCCGCCACATCCGCCGCATGCGGTCCCTTTATGCCGGGCGCCAGGCCGTGCTCGTCGAGGCCTCCGCCCAGGAGCTACAGGGCCTCCTGGCAGTACCCACCGCGGACGCAGGCATGCACCTCACCGGCTGGCTCCCTGCCGGCACCGACGACAACGCGGCCTCGGCCAAAGCCCTGTCGCATAGCGTATACGTGCCCGCCCTCTCCTCCTACTACCTGGGCAAGCCAGGCCCTCCCGGCCTCCTGTTGGGCTACACCGCCGTCTCCGAATCGGAGATCAAGGCAGGCGTCCACCGGCTCGCCCTCGCACTGGACACGCATTAGCCGCCCCGAAGGCCATGCTTATTTTGGATTTTGGTGGCCCAGGGGGCACCCCGATTTTGGATTGCTGCCCCTCACCGGAATTCGTAATTCGTAATTCGTAATTACTTTCGCCCTTCGTCCTTAGCCCACCGTACCATTGGCCCACCTTCCGTGTGCCAAATGGGGCATTTACACCGCCGGAAGCGGAGCTATATACTGAGAAAAACTGGGGTTCCCAGGGGTGCATCTCCTTGCCCGTTTCTGATACCGCTATGCTGAATACTAATCCGAGGGCGGCGCTTACCACCACCGCCGGGGCTGGCCTATCTCCCCGCGTCGGGGTCTCCCTGCGCGTGCTGGGGTGGCTGGCAGGGTTCGCGCTTGCCTTCTGGCTTATGTCAGCCTGGGGGCAGGGTACGAGCGTCCACAACGACTTCACCCAGAACGTCTGGCTCCCCTCGCGGCTGCTGCTGGACGGCGTTGACCCCTACAACCCCACTCGCGCCGAAGTGGATGTGGCCTTAGGCTCCCATGCTTCGGCTTTCGAGGACTTCAACAGCGGCGACGATTACCACTTCATCTATCCAACGTGGGTAGCCCTCGCCTTCACCCCATTCGCCCTGCTTCCCCTCACCGTGGCGCTCACGCTCTGGCGCGCCCTGAACCTCCTGTTACTAGTATGGGGAGTAGTCCACCTGTTGCGGGTGTCCAACCCTTCTTTCCGCTCAAGCCGTGTGGCCGTCGCGGCAGGCATTACCATCACCGTCTTCCTCAGCCTGATCTACCGCGAGAGCATCCTCACCCTCTACCTGGGCCAGTTCTCGATAATCGAATTTGGCATACTGGCCGCGATCTGGGGCTACTTCGTGGACGAAGGGCGAAGGACGAAGGACGAAAGTAATTACGAATTACGAATTACGAATTACAGGCATGGGAACAAATCCGCAATCCGCAATCCGCAATCCGCAATCCGAATCGCCTTCGTGGGGCTTGGGCTTGCGGTGCTGGCGACCAAGCCACAGGCCATTGGTCTGCCTGTCCTTTTGCTCGTGCTGTGGGCGATTAGTCGCGGGCGCTGGGCTGTCCCGGCCTGGGGCGCGGCTTCGCTTGCTTTCCTCCTCTTTGTGCCTGTACTCGCCTACCCATCGTCACTTACCGACTGGCTGGGGATAGTGGTGGGTGGGCAGGCCGGTAGCCAGGCGCAGGTCTCGGCGTCCGTGTGGGGTGTGAGCTACCAATGGTTAGGCGACAGCCTCACCTGGATGGCGGTAGCCGCCGTCCTATCGCTGGTTGGGCTTGTGGCCTTGCTGCCTCATTGGCGGCGAGACCTGCTCGACCGCGCCTCGCCCGTGCCCATGAGTCTGGCCCTCACGATTGTTATCAACAGCATCATCAGCCCATACCTGCTTGGCTACGAGCATGTACTGCTCCTATTCCCCGCTATGCTGATGCTGGCAGCCGCCGGCTTGCCCGACGAACAGGCCGGGCGCGGCTGGAAGCTGTGGCGCATATCGATTTATGGCTGGCTGGCGGCCCTCCCCTTCGTCGTAGTCGCCGTCCAGACCGCAGTGGAAAGCAAAGAATACCCGGTCGTAGTGCAGGCCCTAACCATGCTAGCGCTCCTGTACGTAGCGCGCCTCAGGTGGAGAGTGGGGGAGAGTGATACGTAATACGTAATACGTGATACGTTCATATGGGCTCACGTATCACGTATTACGTATCACGATCAAGTTCCAAGGAGAGAACTGTGACAGCCATGAATGATCTAGTTGGCAGGGAGCGCGAAACAACTCCATTCGATAACATAGCCTTCACGCAATTCCTGGTGGAAGCCAAACGCAGCGCGCGCCCGGTGACTAATCCAGGCATGATGCAGGGGCAGACGCCGGGCGCGTCGCAACTGCAATATACGAGCGGCCTCTTCACTTACAAGAACACCTTCTTCGGCTTCGAGCGCTTCTCCGGCCAGGAGACGGTCCACTACGACAACCGCCCTGTGTGGGGCATGGGCTACTCCGGCGGGTTGATCAACCACTATATGTGGGACCTCCAGCCCCAGTGGATTTACGCCGTCCTGCGCGCGGCCCTCGCACAGGTGAACGAAGACCTCCCTTTCCGTGGCCCGCTCAGCTATGAATACTACGGCTTCGAGTACTCCAATCACCCCCTGGGCCACCTGGCCGAATTCCTCGGCGAAGAGACGATCAAGTACCGAGGCTCGCTGGTGTACCACCTGTGGTATGTGGGGGGGTTCATTCGTTAGGGGTTGGGGATAGGGGACAGGGATTGGGGACAGGGATTGGGGATTAAGGGATTAAGGGATTAGGGGATTAGGGGATTAGGACGAATCTGGTCTGCCCACTTAACGGATTTCCGTGGGCAGACCAGATTCCGACTACTGGAACCTAACCTCACACTTAAGGAACTTCCATGTAAGGTTAGGTTTATACGCACCAGAATCTGCTCTGCCGACTTAAGGAAGTTCCATCGGCAGACAGATCTTAAGGCCCCTCTTCCCTACCCTCTATATCCCCTAACCCCCAATCCCTTAATCCCTTAATCCCTTAATCCCTAACCCCTAACCCCTAACCCCAACCTCCCCCCAAAGCGCGTCAGCGACACGCCGGCCAGCACCAGGATCATTCCGGCCCAGAACCCCCAGCCAAGCGGCTCCCCCAGCACGAAGAACGAGATAGCCGCCGCCAGCACCGGCACCAGGTTTGAATAGACGGCGGTGCGGGTCGCGCCCAGCTTCTGCAAGCCTTTATTCCAGATGATATAGGCAGCCGACACCGCCAGCAGCCCCGACGCCGCCAGGATCGGCCAGAAGAGCGGCGGCAAGGTGAGCATTTTGGGCGCGGCTGCGTTGAGCGATGGCGCGGCAACCAGCAATAATGCCGTCGCTCCGATAGGCATAGTAAGCGCGTTCAGCTTCACCGCGGAATAGCGTGTGAGCAGTCGTTGCGAAAAAACCGTGTAGAGCGCCCATACCATAGTGACGGCCACCATGAGCACGTCGCCCAGCAGTTGCGCTCCTAGCTCCAGTTTCTGGCCCGACCCCAGCACCACCAGTCCCACCCCCGCCAGCGTGAGACCCAGCCCCGCCCAGGCGTACCCGCGTATACGCTCGAAGCCTAGTAGCGCCGAGAACAAGGCGATGAAGGCCGGGTTGATGGAGAGGATAAGCGCCACGTTGCCGGCCAGGGTGAGGCTGATCGCTATGATGAACACCGACTGGTAAAGGCCGTGCCCCAGCAGGCCCAGCAAGAAGAGCTTGGGGCCGTCGCCCCTGTGCCACCTGAACCCTTCGCGCCCCGCCAGCAGTATGCCCACGGGCACGAGGCTAGCCAGCACGAACCGCAACGCGTTAAAGCTCAGTGGCTCCATGTACTGCAAGGCCCACTTTATCGCGGCGGGATTGGCCGCCCACGTAACCACCATCCCAAGTAGCAAGGCGTCGTAGATACCGAAGCCCTGCGCCTCACGAGTATCCGTAGCCGCGCGCGCTCTTTCCGCCACGTCCGGCGGTGCTTCGACCTGCACAATGGTAGTATCTCGCCCTTGCAACCCTGCTTTCGCCATTCCAATCTCGCTCCTTAGATCTTCGCATCCTTTATATCACCCTGATCAAATGGGTGCCAAAGTAAGCGTTCAGAAAGAGGCCAGCAGGCGACGGC
>JBAURA010000559.1:0-12400 GCA_049580985.1 Chloroflexia bacterium | reverse complement strand
TACCGACGGCGGAAAGTCGCGGGCCGGGGGCTTGAACAGGGAGACTATGATCGAGATGCGTCGCGCGGAAGCTGGAGAGGCCATGTCCGCCTTGCTAAGCTGCGCCTGCGGCGTCCTGAACATGCATAGCGGAGGCAGGCTTCGATTGGTACAGCTCGGGCTTACTGAAAGCGCGTGGAACGAGCAAGATCTGGTGCAACACCTGGAGCAGTTACTGGGTGAGTTCAGACCTACAATCGTCTACTCAACCTCGCGCGTCGATTTCCACCCTGAGCACCTGCGCGTCGCACTTACCGTTGCCAGGGCGCTTGCCGGTGGCGCAGGCATGCATATCGAACGGGTACGTGTGTACGAGTTGCAGGTCCCTCTCACCCCGGTGCTGGCAAACCTCATTTCGCCTATAGAAACCACCCACGAATGCAAGCAAGATGCCCTGGCCTCGTACCGCACGCAGTCGGGTTCCTTCCTGTGGGTACCGAGGCATAATCGCTACCTGCGTGCGCTGTACCGCTCTGAGGGACCGGTTGAGCTCTTCTGGGAGATGAGCCCAACGCAGTTCGTGGCGCTACATACAAACGGAGTCTCGGCTCAAGACCACGGCTTCAGGAGCATCAGGCTGCGACCCTTCACCGACCTGGCGGCCTGGGTAGCCGGCATAGGGAAGCGGCGCGCGCTACGGCGGCTGGTAGCTCAGAAAACGCCGCCATGAGCGAGTTATCGAAAATAGCTGTAAGCAAGCGGGGCATCGTAGCGCTATGCATATTGGCAGCCCTGGTGCTGGCGACCGGCATCGACCGTTTCATCGTGCGCATAGAGAGCACGAACTTCCGCGTCGAGCTACTTGTTGGTGGCGTCGCCTTCCTGGCAGGCGCGGCTTTGCTAGGTAGTGCCGCCTGGCGCGCCCTGGGTATGATAGAATGGGCGCTGCTTGCGTGGCTGGCGGTCAGTTTCGTATCCTCGGTACTCTTCTCCCCCCAGCCCGCGGACAGCATCAGGCTCACCATTTTACTCGCTGGCCTCGTGGTGATTTTTCTGGCGGCTATTCTGCTCCTTCGCAGCCGAGAGGGCGTGTTCTGGTGTGCGCTTTTGTGGGTAGCTATAGGGTCGGGCGTGATCCTGCTTGGCCTGGTGCAAGGGTTGCTCTTTACCTTCTTCGGGATCACCAAGGGTATGCACTTCAACCGCACATACGAGGATGGGACCTTCAGCGCGATACCGATGGTGACGGGCACCGTGTGGGAGCCGAATCTATTCGGGAGCTATTCTCTTGCCGTCGGAGTCATGGCCGCCGGGCTGGCGTTCGCCCCGCAGCTCTCAAGCCGCGCCTGGCAGTGGCGGCTGCACCTGGCGACTGCCCTCGGCTTCGCGGGCGTGGTGGTAAGCATGACTCGCACCGTCTGGCTGGTGGCGGCACTGGTGGTTGTCGCCCTCGCGCTATCGGCAATCCGCCTTGGCTTCCTACGTCTCGACAGCCGCGCATCTAGATTGGTCGCCGGTGTCGGCATGGGCGTCATTATAGGGCTACTGGTGGCGCTGACCCTCCCCAAGATCAGTTGGAAGACGGACGACCCTGGCGCTATGACGCCGGTCGAGGTGGCAGAGCGGGCGGGCAGAGGGGTGCGCGGCGAGCCTATCGAGGGCGCGGCGGAAGGCAGCCAGGTAGAGCGCGAGTCGGCCCTTGAGGACCGCGCGGGCGAGCTGGCGGAGGTGGGCCAGGTGCCTTCGCTCCTGATCAGGCAGGAGGTGATGGTAAACTCATTCAATGGTTGGCTACAAAGGCCCCTGCTGGGGTGGGGCACCGGGGCATACCGCCACGTCTTCGTGATCGCGCCAGGCGCACCCAACTGGATACCCAACATCTTCATGCACGTTTTGTTCGATACCGGGCTGGTGGGGCTGACTCTATTCGGAGGCGCGCTTGGGCTTGCCGGCTGGCGCGCTATATCGAGCCTGAGAAGACCCGCGCGCCGGTGGACGACCGCCGATTTCGCGACCTATGGCCTGCTCCTGGCCTGGCTCTCGCTCCTCCTGACCTACCAGTTGACCGACGGCACCTGGATGGGTTTCACCGGGGTGCTGCTGGCGATGCTGGCGGCGTCAGGCAGAGCCACCAGCATCGCCAGCGAAGAGTCGAGCCAATGAGGATACCCAACTCGCATATGCATATCGGGAGCCGGAGACGATGGCCGGTCCTGCGGTCCGCGGCCAGGCGCGTGGGTAGGCGCTGGCTTGCGTGGCGCTTCCGCCACTTCGACCCGGACAACGAGCCGGAGCGCGATACACGAGTGGCAGGGCTTAAGCTGCGCGTGCTGCCCGATGTGTTCAACCCCTCGCTTCATTTCACCAGTTCTTTCTTCGCTCGTTACTTAAAGGAGAGCGGTATGGTGCGGCCCCACATGTCCGTGTTAGACCTGGGCACGGGTAGCGGCGTACTCGCGATAGCGGCAGCGCTCTCCGGGGCAGGTTCTGTTGTGGCGATTGACATCAACCCGGCTGCCGTGGACTGCGCGCGCCGCAATGCGAAGCGATACGGGCTGGACAAAGTGATAGCGGTGCGGCAGGGCAACATGTTCGAGCCGGTGGCGGGCGAGAAATTCGACCTGGTTGTGTGCAACCCACCCTACCTCCGGGGCGAGCCGCAATCGGTGGCGGGCTATGCCTACTGGGGAGGCGCGAACCTGGAATGGCTGGCAGGCTTCGGCGAACAGTTGCATGCTCACCTGGCTCCTGGAGGAGCAGCTATATTGAGCATCGGCGACGTGGCGGACCTGGAGGCCATCCTGGGGATAATATCCGGTTGCGGGTGGCAGGTCGAGGAATCGGCCCGACGAGATATACTGTTCGAGATCATCCATTTATTCCGGCTGACTGAGGCTTCTGAGATGGAGAGTGTGGGACACCGTACATAGGCTCTAGCGCACGTGTAATATTGGTAACGAGAATGTCCGTTCTCGGAACTAGCCTATAACATAAGGTCAGTCACACAAGTAAGAGCGGCTCACGAGCCGCTCTTACTATTTCCACAACGCCAAGCCGTCATCAAGGGTTGTAGCGGAAAGCGCCGTTCGCGATGAACTGCTGGCCGTCGGGGTTGCGCACGCCGACGGATACGAATGAGCCTGCGAAGCCCGGCGGGCAGGTAAAGCCAACGGTAAAGCTGTCCAGGAAATTGGCGGGTCCTATCGCGAACCCGAAGAGGATCTGGCAACCAGGGGCGAAGTTCGCACCGTTCACCTGGATCCCGAAGTTCCCGAAGGAAGGGCCACTGCTGGGGACTATTGAGGCGATTACGGGAGGCGGGGCCATCACGTATGTGAAACCCGCCCTCAGCTCCGCCATCAGGCCGCTGGGGTTCACCACCCTGACCTTGACGTTCCCGGCCACGTGAACGGGCGAGATCGCTTCCAGGTTCCGCTTGTTGATGAACGTCACCCGTTGCGCGGGCGTCGTACCGAACAACACCCTCGTGCCGGTCTTGAAGTTGTCACCGACGATCCGCACTACCGTGCCGCCGTTGGTCGAGCCTGAGTTAGGCGTCACCGAGGTAATGACCGGGGGAACCCTCAAGTCAATATCGCCGGGATCGGGCGGAGGCAAGACTATGCTTGGCTGCTCCGCGCCTATACCCTGTCCGGCTTGAGTGGCGCTTTCGACCTCAAGCAGAGTTACGACGATAGGCGCGTCTTCATCCACCTCGACCATCACTTCCTCCATCTCGCTCAATGGGGCCTGATCCGGCGTGCCGCCGGGCTCGCCGAACAGGATGCCGCCAAGCGTATATCGGAAGCCGTTCGGGATTACCGATTGCGTGCCGCTGGGATTACGCAGGACGATGTCCGCGGACCCGGGGCCGCCTACGCCGGGCGTGACGGCGATGAGCAGGGTATCGTTGATGTAGATAACCGTTGCGCTTTGTCGCCCCGCGAAGAACACCTTCGTGCGCGGTCTGAAACCGGTCCCTATGAACGTCACAGGGGTTCCTCCGATTGAAGGGCCGGTCCTCGGAAAATAGTTGTTGACAGTCGGCCTGATCCTCAGTTCGGCATCATCAATTGGGTCGGGGGTGATGATCTGGGATGTAATGCCTTCCTGTTCGCTATCTTGCACTTTCATTCATTTATCTCCTTATTCTAGTGGTTGTTGATTATTGCCCATCATCGGGCTTCGTGCAGCTACGACGGGAGATGGTCGACCTTGACTCCCTTTGTACTTGCCAAATCTAGTTTTGATCAATGCATTACTCACAATCCAGGTCATCCATTGCTCATTTTGTGTTCAGTCAGGATTGACACTATTTACGGATATGATCTCTTGAGTGTTCATGCGGGCATTAGCCTCATATAAAGCGCTTGCTCCGAAGTGAAAGTATGTCAGCCTCGCTCCTGTGCAAAGGCCCACGACAGGCACGGGGCTATGCTATACTGCGAAGCACCAGCATTATGTTGAGAGAGGCTATATGACATTTATAGTCACAGTCTATGTAAATGAGGGTATTGTCATGGCGAGCGACAGCCGCCTGACCTTGAGCAGGACGATCACGAACGAAAATCAGTTTAAGGACCGCCAGAACCAGACGCTGCTGGACATCGTGCAGTCCGACGCCAACTACAAGCTATTCCTGGCCCCCAACGGCGTCGGCATCTCGACGTGCGGCGATGCCAGCATCAACGGCGAGCCGCTGGCGGGCTACATAGAAGCCTTCATCGACGAGCAGATAACGCAGGTGCTAAACAGCCCTATCGAAAACGACGAGCTTGTGGAAGGCCCGGAGGTGGACCAGGTCGCGGAGCAACTGCTTGAGTTCTTCAAGAAGCTGCCGGGGCCGCCTGATACCGCCTTCCATGTGTCGGGCTACAGGACAGAGGACAACAAACGAGTCCAACAGATATGGCGCGTGACGGTGAAGACGGGCGAGAAGTCGCTGGTGAACAGCAAAGGCGAAAAAGGCGTGCTATGGGATGGCGAAAGTGACGTGATGTTCCGGCTGATCCAGCCCATCTTTCGTAAGAGTGATAAGGGCGACTATATGCCGATAGAAGACCCTGACATCGCCTTCCACTACTTTACCATTCAAGACGCGATAGACTTTGCGGTCTACGCGGTCAGGACCACCGTTGACACGATAAGGTTCATAGCCTCGCGCTCCAAGACCGTAGGCGGACCAATCGACGTGCTGGTGATAAAACCTCGTGATGCCTTCTGGGTCCAGCGCAAGCAGTTGCAGGTTAGGTAGTCGGTTATCGGTTGTCGGTTGTCGGTAGTAGCTAAGTGACAGATTATGATGAATGATGACATTACGGTAATCATGCCTGAGCCGGTACACGCGGAAGTCATGTCGCTACAGGTATTCGATGAGCGGCTCGTGGCCCCTCATATCGTGGCCGCCCAGCATCCCGCCGCAGTCTACCTGGCCCACCTCGCGCCCGGCTCGCGTCGGACGATGATCAACGCCCTGGACACAATGGCGGGGCTGCTGACCCAGCACCGCTGCACCATGCAGACCCTCGATTGGAGCGCGTTGCGCTACCAGCACACCACGGCCCTGAGGACGTTGCTCGCCGACCTCTACGCGCCGGCTACCGCTAACAAGATGCTGGCAGCGTTGCGCGGCGTATTGCAGGAGGCATGGCGGCTGGGGAAGATGAGCGCCGAAGAGTTCAGGCGGGCCGCCGATCTACCATCGGTCCGGGGGAGCACCCTGCCGCGCGGGCGTGCGATCAGCAGGAGTGAGCTAACCCGCCTGTTCACAGTCTGTTCAAAGGACCGCAGCACGGCGGGGAGGCGAGACGCCGCCATCCTGGCGGTCCTTTACAATTGCGGTCTGCGCCGTAGCGAGCTGGTGGACCTTGACCTCGCGGACTACGATAGCGACGAGTCCGCGCTGACGGTGCGGAGCGGCAAGGGTCGAAAGGCGCGCATGAGCTATACGACCGACGCCAGCCGGAAGGCTATAGAAGATTGGCTGGCGGTGCGGGGGTTGAGCGCCGGCGCGCTCTTTACACCCATAAACAAATCTGGGAAGGTCAGCTTGCGCAGGTTAAGCGACCAGGCCGTTCGCAAGCTCCTGTTGAAGCGTGCGGTGGAAGCGGGTGTGAGCCACTTCTCGCCGCACGACCTGCGGCGCACTATGATTGGCGACTTGCTTGACGCCGGGGCCGACATATCGACTGTGCAGAGGCTGGCGGGACACGCCAACGTAACCACCACCGCACGCTACGACCGTAGGGGCGAGGCAGCCAAACGGCGCGCCGCCAACCTTCTCGACGTGCCAATTGGGGACGAACGAGTGACGAGTGACGAGTGATCGTTACTCGTCACTCGTACTTGTGACAGATGTCTGACACCGCGCGAGATTTACTGGTTCACGGGGTAGCTGCCGCTAAAGGCAACAGTAGGGAGGAAGCGCAGCATTACCTGGAGTGGGTGTTGCGGACCGATGCGGACCTGGAACAGCAGGCCGAGGCCTGGTATTGGCTGAGCAGGATCACCGACGATCCTATACCGAAGCGTGATTGCCTGGAGAACGTGTTAGCGATCAACCCGCGACACCCGGAGGCTCGCCGGGACATGGCGATACTCGATGGCAGGTTGAGGCCGGAGGTCATGCACGACCCACGATTTGGCGTGGCCCCGGTCGCCTCCAGCCTGGGTATAGGTCCCGGCGATACGCAGGCTTATAAGTGCCCTCGGTGCGGGGCGCGTATGGCCGCGCGCGGTATGGACGGCGGCCTGCTTTGCGGGTTCTGTGGATACGAGCCGGACCAACCTTCCGTGCCCGGTGGGCAACCGGCAGGTGACGGCGAGCAAGACTGGGTGGCCGCGATCTACGCGGTGCAGGGGCACAGGTGGCAGTTGCCGAGGGAGCGCGCCTTCAAATGTGGCGCGTGTGGGGCGACCGTAGTTATGCCTCCCTCCAACGTCAGCGCGGACTGCCCGTTCTGTGGTACCTCATATGTGGCCCAGACCGCCGACGAGCGGGAGCTGCTCGAGCCGACCGGAGTCGTCCCGTTCGCGTTCGACGCGAAGAGCGCGTGGGCACGGATCGCATCGTGGCTAGAGGAGCAACGCTTCGCACCGGCGGACCTTGACGAGCATGCGACGCAAAGCCTGCCTCGCCCGGTATACCTCCCTTTCTGGACGTTCGATATAGAAGGGGAGCTTGGGTGGCGCGGCTGGGAGGTCTCCACGTCGTATGGCAAGCCGGGCCGTGCGCCGGTATCGGGGAGCGTGCCTCTGCTATACGACGATATATTAGTGCCCGGTACCAGGTCGGTGCCGGAGGATCTCCTCGCGGCGCTTGAGTATGACACTAAGCGGCTGGTCCCCTATTCGCCCGATCTGCTGGCTAGCTGGCCCGCCGAGGTATATTCGGTGGCACTCGCGGACGCCTCACTGGTGGCCCGCGAATACGTCAGGCGCTCGAAACGTACGCAAGGTCTGCTCAGCACGTCAGTATCGGTAGCGGGCAATATACAGGACCTGGCGATTGAGGGCGCGCAGCTATCGGTGCTCTCCTACAAGCTTGCCCTGCTGCCGGTGTGGATCGGTGGGTATATCTACGAAGGCAAAAGTTATCACGTGCTGGTGAACGGCCAGACCGCAGTTGTCGAGGGTGAAGTGCCGAGAAATACCGTCCAGCACCTGCTTGATGAACTGTTTGGTAGTTAGTCTTGTATATGTTTGTAGATTAAGGGATATGTAGCACACAGAAAGGGCAACTATGGACGTCGTTTTCGACAAGACACGCGAGCGTATAGGTGAGTGGGCGGCGGACCCGGAGGTGCTGGGGGTGCTGCTGGTAGGGTCTAAGAGCAGGGGGCACGGCGATGAGTGGTCTGACGACGACCTCGAAGTGATATTGACCGAGGAAGCCGCCACGCGCCTGACCCCGGCCCAATGCTCGGACGTGCTGATCGAGGGCGAGGGCACGGAGCGTAGGCTCATCTACGACGCCCAGTACCTGGGGATAAATGGGCTGCGAGCCAAGCTGCAATCGAAGTTGGACCTGGACCACTGGCCCTACGAGCGCAGTCCGATATTGTTCGACCGCACGGGCGAAATGGAGGCGCTGGTGCCCGCCCTCGGCGCGATGCCCGCCGATTTTCGGTCCAAGCGCCTGCTACATGCCACAATCGACGCCTGGATACCGCCCTATCGAGTGGGCAAATGCCTCAAGCGCGGGCAGACCACCGCCGCGCGCTTGCTGGTGGCGCGGGGCGCGCGTGCGTTGTGTAGGTTGGCCTTCGCTTTGGAGTGGCGCTGGGTGCCCCTGGACCATTGGTTGCAGCGCGAGTTAGCTACGTTAGAGGACCCTGCGGGCGTGGCCCCTAAAATACTTGAGGCATTGGAAACGGGCGAAGCCAAACCCTTGCAGGAGGGACTCGCGGCGCTCGAAGGTGCGCTCATATCTGAGGGTGTACCAGGCCCCAAGGGGCGAAGCGATCTATTCCTGGAATTGATCCACCCATCGCGGGTAGAGGAGCGTGCGATCCATGGTCTCCAATAAAGCCGGCGTCAGCGTAACCCCCTGGCCGGACTCTGGGCCGCCCGGCGAAGACGCTATCCAGCGTAAGCTAAGCGCGGAGGGATTGCGCGCCTATGGGTGGTCAAATAGCTCAGGGGATATGTATGCCGCCCATGCCCATTCCTACAACAAGGTCATCTACGTGGTGCGAGGCACGATTACGTTTGGCCTACCCGATCTGAACGAGCGAGTAGAGCTGGTGGCGGGCGACAGGCTGTATTTGCCTGCTGGCACGCGCCACGATGCGGTGGTAGGCAACGAAGGCGTCTACTGCCTCGAAGCCCATTGCTGATAGCTCACGAGATCACACCTCCCTGCCTACCCTGAGTCGCGCTCTATCTCCTCACGATTGAGCGTGGGGCGGTAGCACACCCAGGCGTTGCAGCTGTACTTATTTGTGCGGCCACCGCTCGCAAATCGCTCGTTGCGGCGCACGCCGACCAGCGCGCCCGCGTCGAGATTCCTGGTGATGACGGCCAATGCATTGTTCGCATTGCGGCCCGAGGTTGCGGGTTTGTTGTCTGCCATATCGCCTCCTTTTACGTATGCTAGAGCACGTTGCGTGCCTTTGCACCCCTACGCAGTTCTTCGCGCAAGTCTGGGTGAGCGATGTTGATCAGGGCCTCGGCCCGGCCTCGCACGCTCTTGCCGTAGAGTTGGGCCACGCCGTACTCGGTGACAACGAAGTGGACGTCGTTGCGGGTGGTCGTGACCCCCGCGCCCTGTTCGAGCATCGGCACCAGGCGCGAGACCTGCCCGTTCAGCGCGGTAGATGGGAGGGCGATGATCGGCTTGCCGCCCTTAGAGCGTGCCGCGCCGCGCATGAAGTCTACCTGCCCACCAACGCCGCTATAGAACCTGGCCCCTATCGAGTCGGCGCACACCTGCCCCGTGAGGTCCACCTGGAGCGCCGAGTTGATCGCTACCATATTGTCGTTGCGGCTGATGTTGAACGGATCGTTCGTGAAATCGACCGGGCGTAGCTCGATAATAGGATTATCGTGCACGAAGTCGAAGAGCCTGCGCGTGCCCAGGAGGAACGACGCCACCACTTTGTTGGGGAGGAAATTCTTCCGCTCGCCCGTGATGACGCCCGCCTCTATCAGGTCGATTATCCCGTCGGCGAACATCTCGCTATGCACTCCGAGGTCGCGCTTGTCGCCCAAGAAGCTGAGCACCGCATCGGGGATCGCGCCGATCCCCATTTGCAGGGTGTCCCCATCCGAGATCAGTTCGGCTATGTAACCCCCGATCTTATTGTACAGCGGCGTGGGGGTGCTCTGCGCCAGCTCGGGCAACTCATAGTCGACCGGCACGCAGTAGTCGATATCGCTCAGGTGGATGAACGAGTTGCCCCACACGCGCGGCATCCTGGGATTGATCTCCGCGATAACGGTGGTGGCGCTTTCGGTGGCGGGCCTGGTCGCGCCGACCTCCACCCCGAAGCTGCAATAGCCATGCTCGTCGGGAGGCGACAGGGAAATGAGCGCCACGTCAAGCGGCAGGTAGCCTTCGCGGAAGAGGCGCGGGATCTCGTGCAGAAACACCGGCGTGAAATCGGCCAGGCCCGCCTGCACCGCGCTTCTCACATTAGACCCGATAAAGAGAGTGTTCGTGTGGAAGCTCTCTCTTAGCTCAGGCGCGGCGTACGCGGCATGGCCCGCTGTGAGCACGTGTATGATCTCGACGTTTCGTAGTTCAGGCGCGCGCTCAACCAGGCCGTGCGCCAGCAAGAGCGGTTCGCCACACCCGCCGCCTATATACACTCGCTGGCCGGATTGGATCACCTTCAGGGCGTCTTCGACCGTCGCCAGCTTATCCCTGTACTTCGCGGGCCAACTTGCCGGCGCCGCTCCGGTGGCACGGGCTATCGTCTCATGCGAATATGAAATGTCTGAAGCCATTGTTACTCCTACATCTCTTGTCAAGATCATAACCCTCCCATGGGCACTTTGCAAGGCCCAACCGGCAGAAGAAAGTGACCGCGGGTAAGGACCTGGTGAAAGAATCATCTGCTATAATTAGCTTGATGTCCATACGTCACACCCCCGCCTCCATGCAGCGTCCTATGCGGCTGCTCTGCGCGCTTTTTCCCATTATCGTGCTGGTCATATGGCTTGCCTGGCCCAGGCACACATTCGCGCACGCCAAGCTTATTAGGAGCGAACCTACCTCGGGGGCGGTATTGGACAGCCCGCCAGCGACCGTCAAGCTGTTCTTTACTGAGGACGTGGGCCTGGAATTCAGCACGGCGCGCCTGCTCGATAGAACGCGCAAAGAGTACACCGTCGGCACCCTGGCTCATGATGGAGCGAACACGGCGAGCCTGGTGGTGCCGTTCCCCCAGGATCTCGCTAACGGCGGCTACACCCTCATCTGGCGCGTGGTGTCGGGCATAGACGGCCACCTGACGCTGGGCACTCTCTCTTTCCAGGTCGGTCCTGTCGACCCGAACCAGGAGCCGTTCGATCCCACTTTGCCTACCGACGTGGACGGAGGCTCTTTCACCACCGCCACCGAGACGCCCGACCCGATACGCTGGCTCGTGCGGGCGGCGCTGCTGGCCGCCGCGACGTTGCTGTTGGGCGGGTCGATCTTCACCGTGCTCGTTATAGAGCCATCGGCCACCGATTCGGGGCAGGCCGGCGATGCGCTGTGGCGGTCCACGGGAGTGCGATTCGCCGGGATCGCGGCCTGGGCCGCCGCGATCTTGATCGTCTCGCTGGCGCTGGACCTGTTGGCGCAAGTGGCCCTTATCACGGGCACCGACTACCTGGGGGCCGCAGGTCGCGGCGATACGATGCTGACTCTGCTCAACTCCACGCGGTTTGGGTTCGCGTGGATCATGAAAACTGTGGCGGCTGCCCTATTGCTCTTGCTCATGGTGCTGGTGTGGGCGTTCAACAAGCGCGGCGGCTCCGGGCTGTGGGAGATTGGCATCGCCGCCGGGTCGCTCCTGCTGCTCGCCGAGTCGCTAAGCAGCCACGCGGCGGCAGCCGTCAACTCAGGGCAACTGTTGGGGCTGCCGGTGCCGCTCATCAGCGATTGGCTGCACCTGGTGACGGTGGCGACGTGGATCGGGGGGCTTGGGTACATGGTGCTGGCGCTCTTCCCGACCTTCCGGCGTCTCAACTACGACTCAGAGACACGGAGGGTCTTCCTGGGCAAAAGCATCCCGCGTTTCTCACGGCTGGCGGTAGCAAGCGTGGCGCTGCTGGCTATCACGGGCACCTATAACCTGGTTGTGCACAGCACCGACCTGGGGGCGATCCTTGGTAGCACTTACGGGCAGGTGCTCGCTCTCAAGATCATCATCTTCGTGGCGCTGGTCGGCCTGGGGGCGGTGAACCTGCGCCGACTCAGCCCGCTCTTACAGGCCCAGCGCGCCCAGAAGAGGAAGGGGACGCCCCCAGTAGAGGAGAACGCAGCCGCCGGGCCAGTGGCCGGCCTATGGCGTAACATCCGGCTGGAGGCGGCGCTTGCCTCGGTAGCATTGGTGTGCGCCGGGGGCCTCACCCTGCTCCCACCTCCAACCGAAGGGAGCACCGGCACGCCTGGCACGCCCGCAGGTAACCTCACTCCTACCCCGGTGGTAAGCGTAGTTTCCTCGACCCAAACAGTGGCAGGCAGCTATGCGCTCACGATGCTCCTGGCAAGAGATGGGGCAGGAGACGCCTTGACGCTTGACATCGTAAGGACCAGCCCTGCCTCCACGCCTCTCACCGATGTGAGCACGGTGCTCATACGAGTCACACCACAAGACGTGGAGGCGGGCAGCACGGGCTTCGAAGCAACTCAGTTCTCGGCGCTTATGCCGGACAGGGGAGCATGGCAAGCCACGGGTGCCATACTGCCACTGGATGGCCAGTACGTGCT
>JBAURA010000558.1:0-15085 GCA_049580985.1 Chloroflexia bacterium | reverse complement strand
GCGAAGTAGGCCACGCAGATGAAGAGGCCCGTGATGCCAAGCGCCACGTAGTGCCCCGCGAGCCACTGGTAGCGCTCTTTCCAAACGCCCACAGGGTTGGCCTGGCCGGCGAGCGCGATAGCCGTGGCTACCAGGCCCGTATCTATCACGTAGTAGGTCGCCGAGGCCGTCAGGGTGGCTACGGCGAGCACCGCCATCCTGCCCAAGGACTGGTTCTCTCGCGCCATTGTTACCAGGAACACCACGGGGAGGCCCGCCAGCAGGTGCGTTGACCAGTTGAAGGCCGTCTTGTAGAGGGCGGGCCGCCTGCGAATGTAATGCACCAGCGCAATCGCCAGGCTCACAGCCGCCACGCCCGGCACGCCCATGATGAGGGCGGCGGCGAAGTTGAGGGCCATCGACACCGACAGGGTATCGGGGCCGTAGAGGGTGATCTGGAAGTACTCGGCCAGCATAGCCATTATGAGCAGGATGCCTATCATCGCCACGTCGCTGACGGCGAAGGTGGACGGGCCGCTCACGAGCCTGTAAACGAGATCGGCCCCCACCGCGAACAGGCCAAGCACGATCACTGCCCCCACGAACAGGGTCAGCCGTACGGGTGACCTGGCGGGGTCGGGCGCCTTGGGCGCTGCCGGCTTTGCCTGGGAAGCTTCGGCTTCGCGTTGCGAGTCGTCTGCTTCATTGGTGCCTACTTCGGGACTTGCCACGGTCAGCGCGGGCAGGGTCCAGCCCGTGGCCTGGAGGCTCGATTCCACGGAAGCGGCAAGCGCCGCTACCTGCTCCTCTTTTGCAGGGGCGGCGGAGCCTACCACGTTCGAGGCGTCGGCATGGGACCTCTGTAGGGTGGCTTCCGAGTCATAAGCTGTGGCGTGGTTGTGACCGTTTATGTTGACGTAGCCTGCGTGTTCTCCGGTGGAAGCCGGCCTGGGCACGAACTGGTAGGTCTGGTGGGTGGGTATGCCGCGCCGTTCGGTGCCGCCGAGGTTTTCGAGGTCGAGCGAGTGGGGCACGTCCGAGATGCAGATCACCCGGTTGCGGCCCTGCAACTTGGCCTGGTACACGGCCACGTCAGCCGCGTGCAGCATCTCGGTGAGGGTGCTTGTGTTGAGCGTGAGGGCGGCCACGCCCAGGCTCATCGTGACCTGGATGGGGGTGTCGCTGGTGGCTATCACTATGCTCGTCTGCTCCACCGCTTCGCGCAGGCGCTCGCCGACCAGGCGGGCTTCTTCCATACCGACTTCGGGGAGGGCGATGGCGAACTCCTCGCCGCCGAACCTGCCCGCTACGTCGTACTCGCGGATCGTGGCCTGTATGACCCGCCCGATCTCGGCCAGCACCTTGTCGCCCGCCAGGTGGCCGTAGGTGTTGTTGACGTTCCTCAGCAGGTCGAGATCGGCTATGATGAGCGACAGCGGCCTGTTGAAGCGGCGCGCCCGGTCCAATTCGGACGTGAAGCAGTCGGTAAAGTGCTTGGCGTTGAGCAAGCCTGTCTTGCTATCGACCGTGGCATCGTGCTTGAGCTGGGGGATGGTGAGCGTCTTGTAGATCAAGGCCAGGGGTGAGAGGGCTGGGATTATGAGCCAGGGGTTGACCGTCCACAGGGCCGCCGTCACAGCGCCCATCAGGAGCAGGACCGACTCGGTGAGGAGGGCTTCCAGGTCCGTGATGCCCGAATCGCGCCAGGAGACCCCGCGCGCCAGCACGAGCGCCAGCCCTATCATAGTGTGGTTCACCACCACGTAGGTTGCCACGGCTGCCGCCACGCCCGCCACCGATTCGAGAGTGAAGAACTGGGCGGTGGCGTTGTGGCTGGGGTTGGTGACGAAGGCCCAGTACACTCCCATGGCCGCGAAACCGGCCAGCACGTGCGTGCAGATGTTGAACGGTTGGAGATACCACTTGCGCAGGAGCGGGCTGTTGACCAGGCGCTCCTTGGCCCACTCCACCAGGTAGGAGACTGTCACCGTCAGCGCGAAGAGGGCCGGGTTGAGCAGGAGCGCGCCGGCGAAGAGGAAGATGGTGGTGACGTAATAGGTCTGGCTGTTGGGCGCTTCGACTTTAAAGAGCTGCGCACAGGTGGCGAGCAGCACGAAGGCGCTCACCGTTAACCATTCGGCTGACAGGATAGGGAAAGAGAGCAGGGCAATGGACATTGCCACGGCTGTGGCAACAAATACCAACCAGATGTACGCCCATGCGTGCCTGGACATTACCTAAACTCCACGTTTGCTCTGCTACCGGGAAAAGTCGCTAAATCCTTTGCCTCATAGTAGCACATTGCATGTGGCAGCCGGACTTTTTACCCGTACCTTACTTATATATGATCCCGGTTGCCAGGCACATGTGCAGTAGGTACTACTGTGCCTATGCCATTCGTACTAATCCTGCCCATATCGCGTTCCACACGCTCGTTCCAGACGCTATTGTACACCCCCTGCGAGGCCGTATAGTTTTCATGCACAGTGGTAACTGAACCCTGCCAATATCAACCGGCGTTCTGAGTGCTATCAGGCTCCATCCAGTGCTGTAGAGCACCAAAGCATCCTTTTTAGACCCTGATCGGGCGTGGAACTTGACACCGGATCTACAATACTGCTTTAATCGGGATCACTATATCGAGCAATTAATTGACATCGGATGTATAATAGAGCTTAATGGGGACCGTTGCGTCGAAATAATAGCGCGGTCTGTATGCTTATTCGACTTGGCCGGTAGATGGTCGCTGTCGAGCAATCAGAGTTCTGAGGAGGGACAGGAAATGTCATACATTTTCAAAGGCCGCCTGTGCGGCTATATTTGTGAAGAGTGCCCCGAACCCCTGTCGGGGGTGAAAGTCCGGCTCTATCGGAGCCGCGCGGACCAAAACCTCACCCAACTAGCGGTGGCGCATCCCAAGGATACTTTCGCCCCGCTAAGCGATGAGCAGGTAAAGAACAAGGAAGACTCATTGCTCGCCGAAGTCGAGGCCGGCGACGATGGGAGCTTCGCGTTTGAGCTGGGCGAGAAAGAGGGCTACGAAGGCGAGGCCTTTGAAATTGACTTTTACTGCGGGAGCGTGCCCCGCCAGAAGATCGGTCCCAAACCACCCAGGCCCCGGCAATTCACCATTACCATGCTTCAGCCGATGTGGCGGGAAACTCAGTATGGTTACCTTTGGGGGTGGGAATATTGCCTACCGGCACGCATTTGGTGCGCCATTAGGGCGCTTTTCGGGGCCTGGGCCATCTGCGGACGCGTTATGATCTGCGACAAAAAGGCTCCCGTGGGCGGGGTAAAGGTTAGCGCCTTCGATGCCGACTGGATCACGGATGATCTCCTGGGCACGGCGACCACCGATGCGCAGGGTAAGTTCCGAATTGATTACGGCTGGGCCGATTTTCACAACACTTTCTTCTCGCCTATCATCAATTGGGAGACGCCTTTCCCGCCGTTCGACAGTGGCCCCGACGTTTACTTCCAGATCGAAGACGCCGGCGGCGGGCCTTTATTAACCGAAACTCGGTCCGACGGACATAAGCCGGGCCGCGAGAACGTCGGCGCTTGTCTCTGCATCGAGCTTTGCGTAGACACTGTCCAACCGCCCTTCCCTTACCCGTGGTTTACGCATGTCGGCGATTTCGATATCTATGCCGACATCGATGCCACCACCGGCAAGAGTAACAAGGCGGCACCCGCCAGTTTACCAGGGTCGCACGGCGGTCCGAACTTCGGATTTTATGATGGGCCTAATCGCCTCGGTCTCAAGCTGCGCGGTTTTTGTCCCAAGCTCTCACCGTTCAACGGCCAACCTATGCGCTACCGGTTCCTCTACGAACACCCGGCGACCGGCAAGCTCCCCATAACCGGCTGGAACCTCCTTACGCCGGTCGTCGTGGGTAGCCGGCTAATTCAATGGGACCCATATGGAACGGGGATGCAATGGACGCTCCAGAGCATCGTGATTGCCGGAAGCGGGGCCACCCCAGACCCCACTCCGCTGCCCGGTTTCGCGCCGCCGTGGGGGGCACCACCCGCCCATGTTATCGTACCAGATGCGGATGGTTGGGTTAGTGTCGACCAGAACGCGCTCGATGGTGGCTTCTACGGCCCCTTGATCCGCTTTAGATCCGAGGGCGCAGTGCCACTGCCCGCCGGCGGGACGGCCCCAGGCAGTGGCGCGGGCAACGCCCCGGCTGATCCCAAGAATGGCGTCGTCATCAAGATCTACTTTGAAGCGGGACCGGTGGGTGGCCCGATTACCGGCAACAACCTGGACCATATCTTGATCAACAACTGGATGGAAGTGAGCCAACTGGATATCGCGCAATTCCTGGCCCCAGGCGCTAATTGCTGCTCGCCATTGAGTGACGAGCTCGGCATTCTGTACACTGCCGACCATGAGTTAATGAGGAGTTGGTCGGTGGGCATGTCCAGTTGCGCTGACCAACTGGTCCCGGGCTGGTCAGTGCCCGCCCTACCTAGCGGCACGACGCCCCGCGGCGGACATGGCAGGGATGACCATGATATCAGCGATCCCAACGCCTGGCCGAGTTGTTCGTATACTGTCAAGCTCAGTACCACGCGTGCAGTGACCGACGGCGAGACCGACGACTCCAGCAAGACCATCCAGGTTACTTTCTGCAAGTAACCCAACTCTAGCGAATAAACACAGAGTAGAGGTTCCCGCGTGGGAACCTCTACTCTGTGTTCTTAAATTCCCTCTACCGCCGGTCAAGGCCCTGGTCGTCCCACGAGGTTGGGTCCTCCAGGGACTCCAGGTGGGTGAAGACGGTGCTCCTGGGCAGCACGTCGATGATGTCGTGCTCTATACGCTCGCAGAGGGCGTGGCCCCTCTGGACGGTCCACGCGCCGGGGACTAGCACGTGCAGGGAGATGAACCTGCGCTGCCCGGCCTGCCTGGTGCGCAGGGCGTGGAAGTCTATCCCCTCGGCCCGGTAGCGGGCCAGCACCCCCGCGATGGCCTGCTGGTCGGCTGGAGGGAGGGCGGTATCGAGCAGGCCGTGCGCCGAGTCGTTGAGCAGGCGCGTGCCCGTCCAGGCGATGTTCGCGGCCACCAGGAGCGCGATGATCGGGTCCAAAATAAGCCAGCCGGTGAGCTGCACCAGCGCCAGCGCCAGGAGCACGCCCGCCGAAGTCCACACGTCGGTCAGCAGGTGGTGGGCATCGGCGGTGAGCGTGATCGAGCTGAGTCTGCGCCCCGCCTTCAGGAGCACGAGCGCTACCGTGCCGTTCACCGCGCTCGCCACCACCGATACCGCCACACCGGCCCACACGTTTTGCAGCGGTTGCGGCGACGTGAGCCGACCCCAGGCCGCCCAGGCTATGGCCCCTGCCGCCACCAGGATCAGCGTGCTCTCGGCCCCGCTGGCGAAATACTCGGCTTTGGAGTGACCGAAGGCGTGCTCCTCGTCGGGTGGGCGGGCGGCTACGGTCAGCAGCCAGAACCCCAGCCCAGCCGCCAGCAGGTTGATCACAGACTCGGCGGCGTCCGACAGCATGCCGACCGAGCCGGTGAGCACCCAAGCGCCCCCTTTGAGGGCGATGGTGAGCAGCGCCGCCGCCAGTGAGAGCAGGATGAAGCGCCTGGCCGACTCTTCGGGTAAGGTTTCGGCTTCGTGGGTATGCACGTGGGTTTACGGCTGCGCCGGGGCTTGATAGGTGGAGTGCGGCAGGAAGCCGAACCCGTTGAGGGGCCAGTAAGAGAAGAACGCCACGCCCACTATGCGCTCGATGGCTAGCGGCCCGAAAGCGTGCGAGTCTTGCGAGTTGCGGCGGTTGTCTCCCAATACGTATACGTGCCCCTCCGGCACAGTGAGTGGATCTACCCGGTAATCGGGGGTGGCCTTGATATAAGGCTCGTTCAGCCTCACGCCGTTCACGTATACGCCGCAATCGCCGCAAGGGCTGCCGGGCCGCCCGGTCGGGTCGGGGTCGGGCCGCACCTCCACGGTCTCGCCCGCGACCGCGATCACCCGCTTGATCAGGTCCTTCGATTCGGTGGGCGAGATGAACACGACAATGTCGCCACGCGACGGCCCTCCGAAGAGGTAGTGCGTGTCGGGCGGTGCGCCTGGGTTGAACAGCCTGCCGAGGAAATTGGCGTCGTATTGGAAGTAGGCTACTTTGTTCACCAGCAGGTACTGGTCCGAATGGAGGGTGGGCAGCATGCTGTCGCCTTCTACCACGAAGTTCTGGATGAGCGCGCGCACCACGAGGAAGACGACCAGCACGATCACCACCGTCTCGATCAGCTCCCGCAGGATCGACCTGTTGCGGGTCTTCCCCTCCGGGGTTGTGCCATGCTCGGCGGCCTTCTCCTCCGTCTCGGCGCTTACCTCCTCCTGCTGGTCTGCCTGTACCAGTCCATTCTCCGAGGGTGCGGCAGCAGGGAGGGCAACTGCCGCATCAGGCTCGGCGGTTGCCCTCGCCCCCTCAGGCAAGGCCTCCTGGGGCGCATTTTCAAGATTCAGCGAGTCGTCAGTCTTCATAAGCAATAACCAGGGCGCACCAGCCAACGCGCGCATACCATTATATCAGGTTCGGGTACTCGCGTTTCGCGTTTCGCGCTCCTCCCGCCATGCACCAAGTACTAGGCTAGATACTACTTTAGGGCGAAGCTAGATGGTACTAGATTCCCATTACCACGCGTGCCGCGAAGTTCCATAATCAAGGTGTCAGAGTCTGCCCAGGCGTGCAGGCTGAGACCGCGTGCTTTCATGTAGACAAGTATGGCTGCCGCGAGCACCGGCAACGAGTGAAAACCAGGACACATCTTAAGACACAGGTGCGATCATGAAGATCAGACAGGTACGAAGGGTCAATCCCCCTTCCTATAACGAAAGTACGAATAACGCGGGCGACCGGCCCAGGGCCATACCAACTCCCCGCCCGAAGAAGGAGGGGCAAAGCCTCGTCGAGTTCGCGCTGGTCGCACCCCTCATTTTGCTCATAATCTTCGGCATCATCGACGTGGCGCGCATAATCCAGGCCCAGGTCAGCGTGAACAACGCCGCTCGCCAGGCCGTTCGCTTCGCCGTCACGGGCCAGCAATTCAAGAATGCCGACGGCACTCTCATCCCACGCGAGACCACCATCAAGGAAGTCGCAAAGTCGGGCCTGGCGGGCTTACCCCTGAGCAGCACCGACATCCCGGAGGAATGGGGCTTCTGGCAGGTAGAGGTCACGTCGGGCGAAAATGCAGGCACGGCGGGCGCTCCCGGAGAGACCGTGGTGGTGCGAGTCTTCTACACCGTCCAACCCCTCACCCCCCTGGTCGGCATAATAATTCCGTACATCAAAGTGCAGGCTAACGAGCTTGCCGTCAACGAGGCATGGGGCGCGGTCCAGAGCTTCGACCATGCCAACATGGGGCCGACCCCTCTGCCTTTCCCCACGTGGACCCCCGTCCCCTATCCCACTCAAACGTTCGTCGCGGGCCAGACCGCCACCGCCTTCGCCGCTACCGCCATAGCGGGCTACACTCAGACTGCCATCGCGGCCCCTACCGAGACCGCACGCGTAGCGACCGCCATAGCGGCTACGGCTACCGCCATCACGCAAGCCACCCAGACCGCCGCCGTGCAAGCCACCCAGACCGCCGCCGCCAACGCTACCAATACGTCGGTTGCGGCTACACAAACAGCAAACAGGCAGGCAACGCTAACCGCGCGCACCCAGGCTACGCAGACTGCCCAGGCCGGCGCTACTCTGACCACTATCGCCGGGGCTACTCTGACCGCGCTTGCGCCTACAAATACCAGGACCAGTACGGCTACGAAGACCCCCGTAAACACTCCTACTAACACGAGCACAGCCACCAGGACCCCTACGGTCACTCCAACCTCCACCAGGACCCCATCGCCTACAATTACTCCTACCTTTACGCGTACCAGGACCCCTACCAACACGGCTACGAAGACTCCTACAGCCACAAGGACCCCTACGGCCACGAGGACCCCGTCGCCTACCCCCACCTGGATAGCCCTCAACATCACGAGCGTGCTTGGGTATAAGGAAAGCGGCGATAACCAGCCGATGGACATGCAGGTGACAGTCACGGACATCTTCGGCACGCGCATCGACGGCGCTACGGTCAGCGTGGTAGCGAGCGGCAATGGCCGTACCTGGTCGGGCACTCTGAGTGGCATCGGCAGTGGCAACTACCGCGTGTGCAACGTAGGCTCGTTCTTAGTGCCCGCGTCGGGTATCACGATAAACGCCACGGCCAGCAAGACCGGCTATATAACCGACACCGGCAGCGGCACCGCCCAGGTAGGCGACCTGACGGGCTGTCCGTAAAGCAATAGTTCCTGGTTCCTGGTTCCAAGTTCAAGCTGCCAAAGCAATCAGGAACCAGGAACCAACAACTTCGAAAGGGCGAGCAGTGAAGCTGACAATACGCAGGCGTAACAGAACAGAGCGCGAGCACGCATGCACGACAGACGGTGGGGCAAAGCAGCGGCGACGCGGCCAGAGCATGGTTGAGTTGGCCCTACTACTCCCACTGCTGGTCCTGCTTCTCAGCGTCGTTGTTGAGGGTGGGCTTGCGTTCAACGCCTGGGTCCGCGTCAACACCGCCGCCCGCGATGCCACCCGCTTCGCCCTGGACCAGGGCCGCGTGGGCGACACTACGAACCTGGTGCTCTTCAAGCTCAAGGGTATCGATTTCGGCTCCAGCCGCGAAGTGACAGGCAGCGTCAATATCGATATCTACAGGATACAAGGCTCGACCAATAGTAGCGGCAACATCCCGAACGATACTAACCACTGGGACCCGCAGCACATATATGGCGTCAACAATGCCGCGCCCAGGATCAGCCGCACCACGATAGAGACCAAACTGAAGGCCGGGGGCGCTAATGCCAACAATATCGACTTCATCATCGTTGAGGTGGATTTCAGGTACACACCTATCCTCGGCTCGCTGATCTCCCCAGGCACCAAGCTCCCCATGACTAGCTACGCCATCATCCAACAAGAGCCGAACAACTAACAACTTATCGACGGTGGACGGCGGACGGTCGACCGACTACCAACTACCGTCCACCGTCTACCGTCCATCGTCCATCGTCCATCGTCCATCATCGAGAGCACTCATTATGAAAAGATCATTGAGAAACAAGATAGGCAGAGCAGAGGACGCCACGTGGGGTGAGCGCCATGTTGACCTTGACCGCTACCTGTCCGAATACGCCGTTGGGCGCGCTGCCTCTCGTGCACGGGCTGTGCCATCGGGTAGAGTGGCGCGCAGGGTCGAGCGTCCTCGTTCCAAAGGCCAGGCCCTGCTCATCATCGCCCTCATGATGACGGTGCTTATACTGTTCGTCGGCCTGGGCGTAGACGTGGGCAACCTGATGGGCAAGCGTGCCAAGCTACAGAGCGCGGTCGATTCGGCGTCCCTTTCCGGCGCCCAGTTGCTCACAGGCAGCGTACTCACGTCAACCGTCCAGGCGAAAGCATACCAGATCTTAGAGGCCAACGGTGTGCCTACCAGCACCCTTTCGACGAAGATAGTAGAAGTGAACCAGGGGCTGCGCCAGGTACGCGTGCGTGCCGTCCAGCGCGTAGACACGTACTTTATGCGCCTCATCCCCCTCTGGCGCACGGTAGAGGTGAGCGCGGAGGCCACCGCCGACCTCAACTCCTTCGCCGAGATGAATATCAAGCCTTACGGTCAGGCGGGAGTGGTGAACGAGCTGATGCTCCAGACCTGGGGGACCTACAGCTGGCGGCGTGGCGGTGATGCCTATTCACCACTGTATAATGCAGAATTCGGTCCTACTTATCCCAATGAGGAGTACCCTAACCAACCTTACGGCTATCTTTTCCGCATAGATGTGCCTCCTAGCTTCCCGGATGATGAGCTGGTGATCCAGTTTTTCGACCCCGATACCACTAATAAGTCTACCGATATGCCTACCCCTACCACTATGCCGAACCAGCCGCCCTGGCCGACCCCGCCTTATCCGAATACCCCCACGCCGCACGCATACGACCCCACATTCTTTCGATGCTCCCAATCGTCTCAAACTTGCACCGCCAATGACGTGGACTCGACCAACCCTGCCCTCAGGCTGGATGGTTACATACATACGAATTGGAATACTGCCTGGACAACCGGGCGGACGTCGGTCTGGCGCGTGGACGAATACCGGCAATTCCACAATGATCCAGGCGGTATCAGCCCGAGCTATGTTGACGAGTACGATGCCGCCTGGGTAACTGAAACTAACTTTTCGCTCTGGCACTTCGATCCACGCATCACGAGCGCCTTCGGCGTGCCTGAACAGATGTCGGATCAGCCGGGAGGCGCTTCTGTTGTTACCACTTACACCGCCAGATACAGTCCGGACCCGGTAACCGGCAACCATACAGACCTTGCCTGGTTCGAGCCATGGGCGCCGATCAAGTTGAACGACCCGGCCTGTAGCGGATATAGCGGCAGCGACTGCTTCGAGCGCGAGTCGAACGGCAACTTCTACTTCTACCTCTATGTCAAGTCGACCAACGGCTCAAGCGAGAATGACTACGATATACGCGTTGGGCCTAAGGACCTCAATTACGCCGAAGGTTACGAGTGCAGGACGCTCGCCGCGTGGTCTACCAGCAATCCGGACGTCTGCTTCCCGAACGAGCAATTCTACAGGCAAAGGCAGAATAGTGGCTTTAGCGGCAGCTATGTGCCGGAGGACTGGAACGATGGCGGAGCCAAGGTATTCGCCAAGCGCGCACTGCCGCTTAACCTGGCGTCCGGCCTGGCATTTCCGATGTTGTATACGCAGGTGAGCGAGAAAGCCGCCGGGCAGACCCTTGCCATCAAACACTTCGACCAGGACTGCGAAGACTGTACCGCCGCAGCATCTGACTACCAGATGCAGTACTGCGTGAACGCTGGCACAACCAACCTGTGCAGCACCGGGAATTGCGAGCCTTGCAGCTCCCTGCTCAATCCCAATTGCTTCGGTGATATAGGCGATGCCTACAGAGGGCCGAACAACCGTTGGTGGTGCCCTGCCTGCCCTCAGCCTGAGCAAGTGCAAATTCCCATCGAGGGTACGCAAGCCTATACAAACTTCTTCGGGCCGAACAGCGAGTGCGAAAGCTCCTGGCTGCGCCTGGAGCAGAACCTGTCTTACTCCAACGACACGACAGTATGGGAGATGCCCTACAGGCGGCCCAGGCTGATCAAGTAGGGATTAGGGGTTAGGTCACACTGCGGCCTAACCCCTCAATCCCCAATCCCCAATCCCCTAAAAGATCGGCCCCGCTTCCACGTCCGCCCCCGGCTTGCGCCTGAGCCAGAGCGCGAAGCCTATAGCCAGCAGGCACACCACGCCCGCGATGAAGAAGCCGGTTGTGTACACGTCGAGGGAGGCGGCTTTGTAGGCCAGGGTGTACTCGGCCTGGCGCTGGGCGAACTGCTCGGCGGTCTCGCCTGGGTCCTGGAAGATGACCGCCGGGTGGCTGGAAATAAGTTCCTGAAAGCGGCGCAGGCCCAGCGTGGTGAGGGCCGACAGGCTCACCATCATCCCCACGATGCGCGCCACGTTCACCGACGCCGCCGACGTGGCAGCCCGCTCCAGGCCACCCCACTGCAAGGTCGTGGCCGTCACCGGCGAGATCAGCAGCCCGAACCCCAGCCCGTTCAATGCCAGCCCCAGCCAGGCGAGCGGGTCGTCCGCCGATTGGAGGCCCCAGCTTCGCATCTGGAAGAAGCCCACCGCCGTCACGAGCAGCCCTACAACGGCAATCCACCTGTATTCCAGGCGCACCCCCATAAGGCCCCCCGCCACGGCCCCCACCGGGATCAGCGCCGTCATCCTCAGGAGCATCAGGCCGCCGTCCGCCGCCGTGCCATCGAGCACGCTCGCCACGTAGAGCGGTACGTTCACCATCGTGATAATCAGCGCGGCCCCCACCAGCAGGTTCGTGAGGTTGGCCGCCGCGAAAGGCCAGTTGCGCCGCGAGAACAACTCAAGCGGGATGAGCGGCTCGCGCGCCCGCCTCTGCCACAGCGCGAACAACACGAACATGAGGAGAGAGAACGCAAGCAATCCCAGCGTCTGGGGAGTCAGCCACTCGGCTTGCTCCCCCGGTTGGAGGTTATTCAACCCCGCCCACGCGCCCACCGAGCCTGGCGTCGATAGGCCAAGCGACAGCGCCAGCAAACCCACGCCCAGCACCGCCGCCCCTACCCAGTCGATCTTGCCCGGAAATCGCGGCAGCCGCGCCAACTGAGGCGTGAGGAACATCAGCCCCGCGAACACTATGCCGAGTGGTATATTCACCCAGAAGATCCAACGCCAACCCGACGCCCCCCATAGCCCGTCCAGCCACTGCATGATAGCCGCGCCCCACAGCGGGCCGATCACGCCGCCCGCCTCGGCTACCGCCCCCAGCAGGCCCAACATGAAGGGCACGCGTCGCGCACCGTAGATATGGCTCGCCATCGCCATGCCCACGGGCAGCACGGCCCCGCCGCCCACCGCCTGCAACCCGCGCGCCGCGATCAGCCACCCCAGGCTTGGCGCTATAGCACACAGCACCGACCCGGCCATGAACACGCCCAGCGCCAGCAGGAATATCCTGCGCTGCCCGTACACGTCGGCCACCCTGCCCATGAGCGGCAAGGCAACCGTATAGCCGAGCAGGTAGGCGGTCACCACCCACGCCGCCCTGTCCAGCTCGGTGATTGGCACCGCCATCTCCTGCGAGATGGGCCACAGCGCCGTCACGATCACCGTCTGGTCCAGCGCCGCCAGGAAGATCCCCAGCCCGACGATGCCCATAGCGAAGTGCGGAGTGCGGAGTGCGGAGTGCGGAATAGGTTCGACTTCGGTCGTTCCCGAAAGCGTCTGCTTTGCTTCTTCAGTAGACATCCCGGATATAATAGTGCTTTTGACAAACAGACACAAGAAAGATCGAGCCACCTGGCTCGATCTTTTTAACCATAACTCTTAACCTCTGCGTTCTCTGCGGTGAAAAATCAATTCCGCATTCCGCATTCCGCACTCCACATTCGTCAATGTCCTCTTTCCTTGCGTCGGAAGAGCTTTTCGGTCAGGTAGGTCCCCATGAGGGCCTGGCTGGGGCGGCTTTCGTTGATAGCCTGCCTTAGCTCGGTGCGCAGGCGGGCGTCCTCGGCGTCTGCCTCGCCTGGGTCGGCCCATGCGCGCCGCGACTTGTTGGCCTCCGCGAGCGCCTCCACGAGCGCCTCCACGTCTCCCGTCGCCAGCAGTGAGCGCACGTCGTACAGCGCCTCCATGTAGCCGTCGATCCACCGCAGGAGCGGCCCCCGGTTCTGCGAGATAGTATCGGCCAGCATTCGGGGGTCGTAGCCCACCCCGTGGCTCACCTCCCTGAACCTGCCGTGCGCCAGCGCGCTCATATCGGTCCACGCGGGACTGCCGGCCACAGCCTTCAGGAAGGCAATGCTAACCGCCACGGGCAGATGGCTCACCGCCGCCAGGAAAGAGTCGTGCTCTACCGGGTCGATGAAGAGCGGCTTGGCCCCCAGCGTTTCAGCGAGGTTGATCACCGTGTTGAGCGCGCTGTTCCCCGCCCCACGCGCGGGCATGATGCACCAGGGCGCTGCCCTGAACAGGTCCGCCGATGGCGTGATCTCGTCCCCCACCACGTCCAGGTCAACCGTCAGCGAGAAAGGGTGGCCGCCGATAAAGCTCTTGCCTGGCCCCAGCGCCTCCTCGGCCATCCTGATCACAGGCTCCTTGAGAGGCATCGTATCGGTCACCGTCGCATTGGCATCCAGGAAGGGCGAGATAGCCTCGAACACCTCCAGCGCCGCCGTTAAGGGCGTGCAGATGATCACCAACCCCGCGCCCCGGACCGCTCTCTCCAGGTCGGGCGCGATCTCGTCCACGCTCTTGTACTTGCGTAACGCGTACTGCTCCCGCGACTGTTCGGGGTCGAAACCGGTCACGCGGACCGTGTCGCCGGTGGCTTGCTTCAGCCCCAACCCTATTGAATTGCCTGTAAGGCCCAGCCCTATGATGCTGATCTTGTTCATATACTCATTATACTCGGCTGCGCCATAGTTGGTTCAGTTGTCAGTTGTCGGTTGTCAGTTGTCGGTTCTTCGTATCTGTCAACTGACAACTGACAACTGACAACCGAACCAACTAATCCCTTGCCAGAAAAAAGAACTCCGTCAGCGCGGCGATAATGAGCACCAGGCCGGCGTTGAGCCAGTTGAGCACTCCCAGGGGCGACATCGCCAGGGTGGCGACTATTGCGCCCGCTACGAGCGCACCCTGCCTGAAGGCGCGCATCGTGTCGGCGGTGGGAGACGCGGCGGGCGGAAGCAGGCGCTTGCTTACCGCCCCCGCTGGCACGGCGAGCAGCGTGCCGAGTGCGCAGAAGAGCGCCCCCAGGAACAGCATGTAATCGAAGAAGCCCGCCGTCTCTCTCTGTGGCGCGCTGACGAAAATGAGAAGGTAGCCGAGGCCCGCCCAGGAGATGGCCCCCAGGAGTGGCAGCGGGCCGAGCCTTAGCGCGATACTGAGCGGCAGGAACATAAGAAGCGGCCCCGCGAACATCAGCAGATAGGCCACCACCCGGTCGACCGACCATATATCCGCGATCTTGGGCGCGTCGGTGATCGCCAGGTAGTAGAAGAGCAGCGCGAGCGCGCCTATACCCGCCATCTCAGATAGCGTCGCGCCGATGACCTGCCGCTTGCTGTTCAGGATGTTACTGATCATGTCCGCCTATCCTACATAGAGTGTAGAGGTAATCTATCAGACAACCGCCCTGTGCAACTTCTTTTCCACACCATTTTCTTCTGGATCTTGCGATAACTCACGGGCGCATGGAGATCGCCCGGACAATAAATTGTCGGGCTACGCAAACGAAGTCCGCCTTCGCGGACTACTTTATCCCCAAATATGTAAGAACGGGCATTATCTAGGGGGACAGTTCACCCTGCGGACTTTGTTTTGCGTAGCCCCCGAGTAATGAACATTAACAACTTGATCAGGTAATAACCTCGATCTCGGATCAAGACAGTCCGCGAAGGCGGACTTTGTTTGCGTAGCCCGACAATTTA
This sequence comes from Chloroflexia bacterium, assembly GCA_049580985.1. Taxonomy (GTDB): domain Bacteria; phylum Chloroflexota; class Chloroflexia; order QHBQ01; family JADMIH01; genus JADMIH01. Next base: position 18 of record JBAURA010000558.1, on the reverse strand, counting down.
TTGTCCGGGCGATCTCAC